>NZ_VIRS01000029.1 GCF_006912135.1 Cryptosporangium phraense
GCCGAACTCGGGCGCCCGTGGCGGTGGTTGGGGGAGCGCGATCGGGGTCGTCACCAGAAGGCCTCCGGGGTAGGACGCAGGTCTGCGCGGCATCCGATGTGTACACCCCGGGGCCAGCGCGCGCGGTAACGAAGACGTAACATTGCTCCGATGGCTGAAGCGCTCTCATCGATCGGTAGGCGCCGAAATGTTTCGGTACCGCCCGGATCCCTGGGATGTTTGAGAAAGTCCGCTGATCGGGTTCTTCCGCACTGCGGAAGTGCCCGCCCGTACGTCCCGGTGCGGAGCCCACACTGACGCCTCCGAGCCGAGGCGGAGGTCCGACGATGACGTCGATCGTGCGAAACCAGTGGTACGTGGCCGCGTACGGCCGGGAGATCGGGCGCGACCTGTTCTCCCGGACGATCTGCGGGGAGTCGATCCTGTTCTGGCGGACCGAAGCCGGTGCGGTGACCGCGATGTCCGATCGGTGCGTGCACCGCCGGTTCCCGCTGGCCGAGAAGCCCAGCCATCTCGTCGGCGACACGGTCGTCTGCGGCTACCACGGCTTCACCTACGGCGCCGACGGCGTCTGCGTGGCCGTCCCCGGGCAGGCCCGGGTGCCGCGGACGGCCCGGTTACGGTCCTACCCGGTCGTCGAGCAGGACTCGTTCGTCTGGGTCTTCATCGGGGAGCCCGCGCTCGCGGAGTCGGTCCCGATTCCCCGCGCACCCTGGCTGAGCCAGGAGGGGTGGACCACGGTCGCGGGCCGGGAGCCGCTGGCCGCCCGGGCGAGCCTCCTGGTCGACAACCTCATGGACCTGTCCCACGAGACGTACCTGCACGGCGGCTACATCGGGACGCCGGAGGTGGCCGAGACCCCGATCACGACCGAGGTCGACGACGAGGCCGGCGTCGTCCGGGTGTCCCGGCGGATGGCCGACGCGGCCTGCCCGCCGTTCTACGCGAACTCCACCGGCCTCACCGGACGGATCACCCGCTGGCAGGACATCGAGTACCAGCCGCCCTGCCTCTACACGCTGCACTCCCGGATCGCCCCGGTCGGCGTGCTCCCGAACGACGACGGCACCGACCCGGACGCGTTCCACGTCGAGGTCGTGTACGCGATCACCCCGGAGACCGAGCACTCGACCCACGACTTCTGGGCCGTCGCCCGCGATTTCGCCCTGGACGACCAGGGCGTGTCGGACTTCCTCGCCGAGAGCAACCGGACTGTCGTCCTGCAGGACGTGGCCGCGCTGAACGTCCTCGAGCAGGTGATCGCGGGCGAGCCGGACGGCTACCAGGAGCTGTCGATCAACATCGACACCGGCGGTCTGGCCGCCCGCCGGATGCTGGACCGCCTGGCCACCGGTCGATGACCGGGGCCCGTCGGCCGCTGCGGGTGACCTGGATCCCCGGCTCCGACCTGCTCCACGGCCGCTGCCACTGCGGAGCCGAGCGGACGAGCAGCGATCCGGTGGCCCTGTGGGACTGGCTGCTCGACCATCCGGAGCACGCCGGTGACTGACGATCGACTGCTCCGGGTGGAGAGACGCGAGACCGCGGCCGACGGGGTCGTGCTGCTGGAACTCGTCGACCCGGACGGCCGGGCGCTCCCGGCCTGGGATCCGGGCGCCCACATCGACCTCGTGCTGGGGCCGTACGTCCGGCAGTACTCGCTCTGCGGCGACCCGGCCGACCGGGCCCGCTGGCGGATCGCGATCCTCCGGGACGCCGACGGGCGGGGCGGATCCGCGTTCGCCCACGACCGGCTCGCGGCCGGGGACGTCGTCGCGGTGAGTGGGCCCCGGAACCACTTCCGGCTCGACCCGTCGCCGCGGTACCTGTTCGTCGCCGGCGGGATCGGCATCACGCCGATCGTCCCGATGGTGGCCGCGGCGACCGCGGCCGGGGCCGACTGGGAGCTGCACTACGGCGGCCGGTCGCGCGCGTCGATGGCGTTCTCCCACCGGTTGGCGGCCGACTACGGCGACCGGGTGCGGGTCCACCCGCAGGACGAGACCGGCCTGCTCGACCTCGACCGCATCCTCGGCGGGTCCCGGTCCGGCACGCTGGTCTACTGCTGCGGGCCGGAACCCCTGCTCCAGGCGGTCGAACAGCGATGTCTGGCCGGGGAACTGAGGGTCGAGCGGTTCTCGGCCCAGCCCCGGGACGAGGGCACCGCGTTCGAGGTCGTGCTCCGGCGCAGCGGGCTCACGCTGACCGTCCCGCCCGGCCGGTCGATCCTCGACGTCGTCGAAGCGGCCGGCGTCCCGGTGCTGTCGTCGTGTCGCGAGGGCACCTGCGGCACGTGCGAGACCGCGGTCCTGGACGGCACGGTCGACCATCGCGACACCCTGCTCACCGCCGACGAGCAGGCCGCCAACGACACGATGTTCGTCTGCGTGTCGCGAGCCGCGTCCTCGCCTCTGATACTCGACCTGTGACCCGCAGCGCCCACGGCCTCGCCATCCGGCGGGCGACCCGGCTGCTGGAGGCGTTCGGGCCCGACCGGCGCACGATGACGCTCACCCAGCTGGCGCACCGCACCGGCCTGCCGCTGACCACCGCACACCGGCTGGCCGGGGTGCTGACCGAGTGCGGGCTGCTGGAACGGGACGACGCCGGCGCCTACCACGTCGGTCTGCGGCTGTGGGAGATCGCGGCGCTGGCCCCGCGTGGGCTCGGCCTGCGCGAGGTCGCGTTGCCGTTCATGGAGGACCTGTACGCGGTCACCCAGGAGAACGTGCAGCTGGGCATCCGCGACGGGCTGGAGTCGGTGTTCGTCGAACGCCTGGCCGGGCGGCTGGCCGTGCCCGTCCTGACCAGGGTCGGCGGCCGGTTCCCGCTGCACCCCACGGCGCTGGGGCGGGTGCTGCTGGCCTACGCCCCACCCGACGTGCAGGAAGCCGTGCTGGCCCGGCCGCTGGCGTCGTTCACACCGCGGACCGTCACCGATCCGCGGGCCCTGCGGAAGATCCTCGCCGAGGTCCGGTCGCTGGGCTGGGCGGTCAACGACCGCCAGGTGACGATGGACTCGCTGTCGGTCGCGGCCCCGGTGCGGGCCGGCGACGGCAGCGTCGTGGCCGCGGTGTCGGTCGTCGTGTCGGCCGGATCCGCGACCGCGAACGCGCTGGCGCCGATGGTCCGCGCGGCCGCGCGGGGCATCTCCCGATCGCTCGGGAGCGACACTTCCGACTAATCGGTCGCCAGATACGTTGCAGAACACATTACGTACGTCTGGCTAAGTGACATCTCGACGCCCTGAAATGCCTGCTCATCCCCAATTATCCCGGTCGAAGCGTGCCCACCTCCCGGGAAAGAAGTATTCAGAACGCGTGACAGATACCTTGCCGCCTGACATCACATGTATTACGTTCGCGTGACCCGGTCATCCGGACCCACCCCCAGGTCTTGGAGAATCAATGCCGACTCTTCACCGCTACAAATTTCTTGCGGCGACGGTGGCCAGTGCGATGGCGCTGACGCTGACCGCGTGCACGAACGACAGCTCGTCGTCGTCCAGCGGCGGCACCACCTCGGAACTCAACCTGCAGTTCGTCGGGGTACCGATCAGCCTCAACCCGGCCCTGGCCGGCAACGGCGGCTCGACCGTCTACACCGCGCTCGCCTACGACTCGCTGATCCACCTGAGCAACGACGGCAAGCTGGAGCCCGACCTCGCGGAGTCGTGGAAGTACGTCGGCACCGGCAACAAGGTCTTCGAGCTCACGCTCCGGTCCGGCGTCAAGTTCACCGACGGCAAGCCGCTGACCGCCGACGCCGCGGTCGCGTCGATGCAGTACTTCCTCAAGGCCGGCGGCCCGCTGGTGCCGTCGGTCGGAGCCATCGACAAGGTCGAGGCGACCGGGCCGCTGACCGTCCGGGTCACCTACAAGCAGCCCAACCCCGACGCGGCCGGGACGATGGAGCAGTACCACGGCATCGGCACGCTGATCGGCCCGGACGGCCTGGCCAACCCCCAGAGCCTGCTCACCAAGAGCGACGGCACCGGGGCCTACGCCTACGACAACGCCGGGTCGGTCGCCGGCAGCCGGTACAGCTACACGAAGAACCCGAACTACTTCAACCCGAAGGCCCAGCGCTTCTCCAAGGTGTCGGTCCGGGTGATCGGCGACCCGCAGGCCGTCCTCTCCGCGGTGCGGACGGGCCAGGTCGACTACGCCTCCGGCAACGACTCGACCGCCGACGCGGCCAAGGCGGCCGGCCTGAAGATCGTCAAGGCGCCGTTCTTCAACTGGGAACTGATCCTGGGCGACACGAAGGGCACGATCAGCAAGCCGCTGGCCGACCCGCGGGTCCGGCAGGCGATCGGGTACGCGATCAACCGCGACGCGCTCTCCAAGGCGTTCAACGCCGACTTCACCAAGCCGAGCACGCAGCAGCTCATCGAGGGTGCCGACGGCTACGACCAGAGCATCGGCTACACCTACGACCTGCAGAAGGCCAAGTCGCTGATGGCCGCGGCCGGGTACTCGAAGGGCTTCCCGCTCGAGATCCTCACCGAGTCCGTGCTCGACCGGAACACGACCTACTCGCAGGCGATCGCCGACGCGCTCAAGGCCATCGGTATCACGGTCAAGTTGAAGGTCATCTCGACCACCGTTCCCCAGTTCATCGGGGAGGCCACGAGCAAGAAGTACGCGGCCGCGATCTGGCCGAGCGCCGGCCCGAACATGTTCCAGAACTACAGCCAGGTCTCCGGCGGTCTGTTCAACCCGTTCGGCCACCAGGACGCACAGCTCGACGGCATCATGCAGCGGGCCTCGGCGGCCGACGGGTCGGAACGCACCGGGCTGTACCAGCAGGCCTCCAAGCGCTTCCAGGAGCTGGCCTGGCTGATCCCGGTCATCGCGACCGAGAACGTCTACTACGTCAACAGCAAGCTCGAGGGCGTCTCGGCGTCGGTGGGCAACCCGAACCCGATGCCGATCGGTCCGACGCCCGACCTCTCCTGGCGTAAGGCCTAGGGGTCGGTCATGCTCCGGCTTCTCGTCAACCGGCTGGCGTTGTCGGTACCGCTGCTGTTCGTCGTCTCCGTACTGGTCTTCGGGCTGGCGTCGCTGGTGCCCGGTGACGCCGCCCGGACGATCCTCGGCGAACAGGCGACGCCGCAGGCCGTCGACTACCTGCGGAACCAGATGGGGCTCGACCGGCCCTGGTACGACCGGTACGGCAGCTGGCTGGCGGGAGTCCTGCACGGCGACTTCGGCACCTCGATCCTGAGCGGTCAGGACGTCTGGACGACGCTGAACACCCGGTTGAGCGTCACGCTGTCGCTGGTGCTCACGGCCCTGGTCGTGAGCACGGTGATCGGCGTGGCGCTGGGCCTGGTCAGCGCCGTCCGGGGCGGGTTCCTCGGCCGCCTGGTCGACGTCGTGTCGCTGATCGGGCTGGCGCTGCCGAACTTCTGGATCGCGATCGTGCTGGTCTCGCTGTTCGCCGTGCAGTTCCGGCTCTTCCCGGCCACCGGGTACGTCCCGCTCACGACGTCGCCGTCGGAGTGGATCAGCTCGCTGGCGATGCCGGTGGCCGCGCTGAGCCTGCTCGGCATCGCGGTCATCGGGAAGCAGACCCGCGACTCGGTGCTCGACACGCTCGACGCCGAGTACGTGCGGGTCCTGCGGGCCAACGGGGTGTCGGAACGGCGCATCCTGTTCGTCCACGTGCTGCGCAACGCGGCGATCCCGATCGTCACCGCGATGGGCGTGGTGGCCGTCGGCATGGTCGGCGGTTCGGTGTTCATCGAGAGCGTGTTCGTCCTGCCCGGCCTGGGCAGCCTCGCGACCCAGTCGACGCTCGACCACGACCTGCCGGTGATCCTGGGCCTCGGCGTCTACTTCACCGTGCTCGTCATCGTCGCGAACCTGCTGGTCGACGTGGCCTACGGATTCCTCAACCCGAAGGTGCGGGCCTCATGAGCGCGATCCTGCGCCGTCCGCGCGGCCTCGTCGCGGTCGTGTTCCTGGTCCTGCTGACGCTCGCGTGCGTGTTCGCGCCGCTGCTCACCCGGTTCGGCCCGCTGGAACAGCACATCGAGACGGTCCGCGGGCTGCCGTCGGGCACCTACTGGCTCGGCACCGACATCCTCGGGCGCGATCTGTTCAGCCGGATCCTCTACGGCGGCCGGTCGTCGCTGCTCGGCGTGGTGGAAGCGATCGTGGCCCACCTGGTCGTCGCGGTGCCGCTCGGTCTGGTGGCCGGCTATTTCGGTGGGCTCGCCGACCGCGTGATCATGCGCCTGGCCGAGCTGCTGATGTCGATCCCGGCGATCATGATCCTGCTGGCCGTCCTGGCGATCTTCGGCAACAGCCTGCCGGTGGCCATGATCGCGCTCGGCGTCCTGAGCTCCGGCGGGCTGATGCGCCTGGTCCGTGGGGCCGCGCTGGTCGCCCGGGAGGAGCTGTACGTCACCGCGGCCGAGCTGATGGGCCTCTCCCGCTTCCAGGTGATGGTCCGGCACGTCCTGGGCCGCTGCCGGGGCGTCATCATCGTTCAGACGTCGCTGTTCGCGGCGATCGCGCTGGGCGTGCAGACCGGCCTCACGTTCCTCGGCCTCGGCCCCCAGCCGCCCGCGCCGACCTGGGGCGGGATGGTCGCCGAAGCCGCCTCGGTGTTCAGCCAGGACCCGTGGATGCTGGTGCCGCCCGGCACCGTCATCGCGCTCACCGTGCTGGCGTTCGGTGTCCTCGGTGACGTCGTCCGGGACGCGACCTCGGAGCGCCGGTCGGCGGCCGGCGCGGGCCGGACCCGCCGCCGGGCCTCCCGGCCCGCGACCGCGGCCGAGCCGTCGACCGCGCTGCTCTCGGTGCAGGGCCTGTCGGTGGCCGTCGGCGGTGAGTCCTCCCTGCGCCTGCTGGACGACGTGAGCTTCGACATCGCCGCCGGGCAGGTGGTCGGGCTGGTCGGCGAGTCGGGCAGCGGCAAGAGCATGACCGCGCGGGCCCTGATCGGCCTGCTGCCCACCAACTGCCTGGTCGAGTCCGGCCACGTCGTGTTCGACGGAAAGACGCTCGACGAGGGCAGCTTCCGGGCGGTCCGCGGCCGCGAGATCGCGATGATCTCCCAGGAGCCGATGGCCGCGCTCGACCCCTCGTTCCGGATCGGGTCGCTGGTCGGCGAGGTCGTCCGGGCGGTGGAGGGGCTGCGCGGCCGGGCGCAGCGGGACCGCGTCGTCGAGCTGCTGACGATGGTCGAGATCCCGGACGCGGCCGAGGTCGCGCGCCGGTACCCGCACCAGATCTCGGGCGGGATGGCCCAGCGGGTCGCGATCGCGATGGCGCTGGCCGGCCGCCCGCGGCTGCTGATCGCCGACGAACCGACGACCGCGCTCGACGTCACGGTCCAGGCCGACATCCTCGACCTGCTGCGCCGCCTGCAGCAGGAGAACGGGATGGCGGTGCTGCTGGTCAGCCACAACCTGGGCGTGATCGCCGACATGTGCTCGACGGTGCTCGTGATGTACGCCGGGCAGGTCGTCGAGCAGGCTCCGGTCGACAACCTGTTCGCGCTGCCCGCTCACCCGTACGCGGCCGCGCTGCTGGCGTCGAGCCCGGAGAAGGCCGGGATCGGGCAGCCGATCCGGGCCATCCCGGGCACGGTACCGGCCCCGGACGAGTGGCCGTCCGGCTGCCGGTTCGCCAACCGCTGCGAGCTGGCCCAACCGGCCTGCCGGGCCGAGGCCATCCCGCTCATCGACGTCAGCGGCGTCCACCGGTCCCGGTGCATCCGGGTCCCGGTGCTGCTCGAACAGGAGGCCGCCCAATGAGCGCCGACCCAGTGAGCACGGACGACACGCTGCTCCGCGTCGAGCAGTTGCAGGTCGACTACCCGACCGCGCGGCGACGCACGTTCCGGGCCGTCGACGCGGTGGACCTCACGATCCGGGCCGGCGAGACGCTCGGCCTGGTCGGCGAGTCGGGCTCCGGCAAGTCGACGATCGCCAAGGCGATCCTCGGCATCGCGCCGGTCTCGGCCGGCGTGATCAGCTTCGACGGCACGGCGCTGGACCCGAAGCGCGTCCGCAGGCGCAAGCCGGTCACCGACATCCAGGCGGTGTTCCAGGACCCGACCAGCTCGCTCGACCCGAGCAAGACCGTGGGGTACACGGTCGCCGAGCCGCTGCTGGCCCAGCACCGCCGGGCCGGGCGGACGGTGCCGCCGGCCGAGGTCCGCGAGCAGGTCGCGACGATGCTCGGGCAGGTCGGCCTCGGCGCCGCGGCCGCCGCCCGCTACCCGGCCCAGTTCTCCGGCGGCCAGCGTCAGCGCATCGCGATCGCCCGGGCGCTGATCGTCGACCCCCGGCTGGTCATCTGCGACGAGGCGGTCAGCGCCCTCGACCTGTCGATCCAGGCGCAGATCCTCAACCTGCTCAGCGACGTCCGGTCGGAGCGCGGGATCAGCTACCTGTTCATCTCGCACGACCTGCAGGTCGTCGAGCACCTCGCCGACACCGTCGTCGTGCTCTACCGAGGCCGGGTCATGGAGTCCGGTCCGGCCGCGGTGATCCACCGCAGCCCCGAGCATCCGTACACCCGCGCGCTGCTGGCCGCCTCGCCGGTGGCCGACCCGAAGCTCCAGCGCGAGCGCCGGGCGGCCCGGGAGGTCTACCGCGGTGCGCCGGCGCGGGCCGGCGCGCTGGGGGAGAGCTGCCCGTTCCGGCACCGGTGCCCGTTCGCGATCCCGCGCTGCGCCGAGGAGCGTCCGGCGCTGCGGCCGTCCGGCGCTGGTGGGCAGGTCGCCTGCCACCGCGCCGGCGAGCTGCCCGCGCTGCCGACCGGGGTGGTCGCGTGACCGTCACCTCGCTGACGCTGCTCGGCACCACCGCGCTCCAGGCGGGCTACCGCGAGCAGGAGTATCTGGTCAGCGGGTTCGCCGACGAGTGGATCTACGACGCCTGGGGTGAGCCCGAACGCGGGCTGGCCGGCGTGCCCTACACGTCGAGGTTCCTGCTCCGCCGTCCGGCGGACGACGGCCGGTTCACCGGGGTGCTCCAGGTGGAGCCGCTCCACCCGGAGTACGACGCCGCGCTGAGCTGGCAGGTCCTGCATCCCTGGATCCAGCGCACCGGTGCGGCCTGGGCCGGCGTCACCCAGGACTACCGGCTGGCCGAGTGGCTCCGCGACGAGGTCGACCCGGCCCGGTACGGCGAACTGTCGATCCCGATCCCGAACCTGCGGTACGAGATCGTCGCCGACGTCGCCGAGGCCCTCCGGACCAACCGGCTCGGGGCCTGGGGCCCGCAGGGCCAGGTCGACCGCGCGTACCTGTCCGGCTGGTCGATGACCGGGAGCTTCGGCCGGGTGTTCCTCGGCGACGGCTTCCACCGGCGCCGTCGCGTCGCGTCCGGCGCACCGGTCTTCGACGGGTACGTCATCGGCATCTCGTCCGGCGGTGCGGAACGGGCCGGCTACCCGGGCCTGTCCGACGAGTGGGACGTGCCGGCCGAGGACCCCCGGCGGGTGATCGGCGGGCACGACGTCCCGGTCGTGGAGCTGCTCAGCGAGCTCGAGTCCGAGACCCACCGGGCGATGCTCCGGCCCGACAGCGACGCCGACGACGACCGCTACCGGCTCTACCAGGTGGCCGGCACCTCGCACGACTCGCTCGGCCCGCGTCCGGAGCCCGACCGGCTCGTGCCGATCGTGGAGCAGCCCAGCGAGGCCCGGCTGGACCTCGTCGCCCGCGCGGTCTTCGCCCGGCTCGACGAGTGGGTCCGAGACGGCGTCCGGCCGCCGACCGCCGACCGGTTCTCGTTCGACGCGGACGGGAACCTGGCCCGGGACGCCGACGGCAACGTGCTCGGCGGTATCCGCACCCCGTGGATCGCCGAGCCGCTGGCCCGGTACGCCCCGCACAGCACGCCCGCGGTCACCACGGTGGCGGCGGCCCCGTGGTCCCCGGTCGCCGACCCGGCGCTGATGGCCTTCCTCCGCGGCCACCGGACGCCGCTCGACCCGTCGGTCGTCCGGAGCCGCTACCCGTCGGCCGAGGACTACCTGACCCGGTACGCGGCGCGCTGCCGCGCCCTGGCCGACGAGGGGTTCCTGCTCGACGACGACATCGAGACGCTCCTGGCCACCGCTCGCGAACAACTTCTGGAGTGCTCCCGTGCCCTATCTTGATGTGTCCGGAACGAAGCTCTGGTACGACGAGTACGGCACCGGCCCGGACGTCGTCGTGTCCTGCGCGTCCGGGTTCAGCACGTACCCGGCGGTGCTCGCCGAACCGCCGATCGGCGCGCGGGTGTTCACGCTCCAGGCCCGCGGATTCGGCCGGTCCGACCACCAGTCCGAGCCCCCCGCGCAGGGCTGGCTCGACCAGTGGGGCGACGACGTCCTGGCGCTGGCCGATCACGTCGGGGCCGAGCGGTTCGTCTACACCGGGGTCTCGCACGGGGCCGGCATCGGCTGGCACCTGGCCTGGCGTCACCCCGAGCGGCTGCGCGCGCTGATCTCGGTCGTCGGCACGCCGCACGATCGCACCGGCGACACGTCGTCGTCGGCCGGGCGCCGGAAGGTGATCGAGAACCGGGGCAACGTCGAGGAGATCGAACGGCAGTTCCAGGTCCTCGGCGGTCCGACCGACACCCCGGAGCAGGCCGAACTCCGGGAGCGGACCATCGGCGCGATCGTCCGCAAGCACGTGACGTACACCGACGAGGAGGCCCGGATCAACCAGGGCATGCCGTTCCCGCAGGCGACGACCAACGACGCGGTGGCCGCGATCCTGCGCACCATCGACCTGCCGGTGCTGATCCTGGCCGGGATGCGCGACGGCGTGATCTCGCCGGAGTCGACGCTGCGGGCGGCCCGGAGCGTCAAGCGGGCCAAGGCCGTGCTGTTCGAGGACGAGGGGCACTTCGTGGCCGAGGAGCGTCCGCAGCGGCTGGTGCCGGAGATCGCGATCTTCCTGGACGAGCTGGCCGGTGCCCGATGACGGCCGGGCAGAAGCCGCTGCGTGGCCGGGTCGTGCTCGACCTGACGACCGCGCTGGCCGGCCCCTACGCCACGCTGCTGCTGGCCGGTCTGGGCGCGACCGTGATCAAGATCGAGAACCCGGCCACCGGCGGTGACAGCTCGCGCAACAACGCCCCCTACCTGGGGGAGGGCGGGCTGCGTCCGGACCGGGGGAGCGCCGAGGACATGTCGGTCTCGGTGATCGCCCGGGCCCGCAACAAGCAGAGCATCACGCTCAACCTCAA
Source organism: Cryptosporangium phraense (assembly GCF_006912135.1). Lineage (NCBI taxonomy): Bacteria > Bacillati > Actinomycetota > Actinomycetes > Cryptosporangiales > Cryptosporangiaceae > Cryptosporangium > Cryptosporangium phraense. The sequence goes on from NZ_VIRS01000029.1 coordinate 11,207, forward strand.
GCAGTCCGCGGCCAGGGCGGTCTTCCTCGAGCTCGTCGAGCACGCCGACATCGTGGTCGAGAACTACGCGGCCGGCACCGCCGACCGGCTCGGCATCGGGCACGAGGCCTGCAAGCAGGTCAACCCGCGGATCATCTACGCGTCGATCAGCGGGTTCGGCGCCCAGGGTGCGCCCGGCTCGGGCAAGGCCATGGACTCGATCATCCAGGCGCTGTCCGGCGTGATGTTCACGTCCGGGGAGCCGGACAGCGACCCGGTGCGGGTCGGGCTGCCGGTCGCCGACCTGCTGGCCCCGCTGTTCGCGGTGATCGGGGTGCTGTCGGCGGTCATCGAGGTCGAGCAGGGCGGTACCGGTCAGCAGGTCGACGTCTCGATGCTCGGCGCGCTCACGTCGCTGCTGTCGATCGAGCCGTTCGACGCGTTCGAGCAGCTGGGCCTGCCGACCCGGACCGGCCGGACGCTCCCTCGCCTGGCGCCGTTCGGCCTGTTCCCGGCGGCCGACGGGTGGGTCGCGCTGTGCGCGCCCACCGACACGTTCGCCGCCGGGGTGTTCCGCGCGCTCGGGACCCCGGAGCTGGCCGACGACCCGCGCTTCCGGACCCGCGACCGCCGGGTCGGCAACGCCACCGACCTGCACGCCCAGATCGACGAGTGGACCAGCAAGCACACCACCGAGGAGATCGTGGCCCTGCTCGCCGAGCAGGGCGTTCCCGCGGCCCCGGTCCGGGAGCCGGCCGACGCGATCCACGACGACCTCGTGCGGCAGCGCGGCGAGGTCGTCGACCTCGAGCACCCGGACTACGGGGCCACCGCCCGGGTGTCCGGTCCGGGCCTGCCGATCCGGTTCTCGGAGTCGGCGGCCGGCTTCGACCGGCCCGCGCCCCGGCTGGGCGAGCACACCGACGAGATCCTGCGCACGCTGCTGGGGTACGACGCCGAGCAGATCGCCGCCCTGCGGCAGAACGGCGCCCTGTGACCGCTCTCGCCACCCTCGACGAGGCCTACACCGATCGGTACGCCCGGGCCCGGTCCTGGCGCGAGCAGGGCGGGACCGTCGTCGGGTACGTCGGGGCCGACGTGCCGGTCGAGCTGATCACCGCGGCCGGTGCGCTCCCGGTCCGGCTCGCCGGTCGTCCCGGGCGGCCGGTCGGCCGCGCGGTCGACTACCTGGGCTCCGGCGTCGACGCGGCCACGCTGAGCCTGTTCGCCGGGCTGCTCGACGATGCCCCGCCGATCGACCTGCTGCTGGTCTCGCACGACCGTGAGGCCTCCCTCCAGCTGTTCTACGCGCTCCGCGAGATCCGCCGGCTGGGGCTGGAGCCCCAGTTGCCCGAGACCTGGCTCGTCGACGTGCTGCACCTGCCGCACCGCAGCACGGCCGCCTACAACCTGGTGCGCCTGCGGGAGCTCCGCACCCGCCTGCAGCGGTTCCTCGGCGTGTCGATCGACGCCGACGCGCTGGCCGCGGCCGTCACGGCGCACGACCGGATCCGCACCGCCTGGCGGGAGCTGGCCGCGCTCCGGGGCGACGAGCGGCGCGCGCTGACCGGGGTCGAGGCGCTCACCGTGATCGGCGCGGGCGGCACCCTGCCGGCCGACGAGTACGAGCCGCTGGTGCGGCGGGCACTCGACGAGCTGGCCGGCCGGGAGCCGCGGCCGGGCGTCCCCCTGGTGGTGACCGGCAGCGCGCACGACGAGCCCGGGGTCTACCGCGACCTGGAGGACGACGGGTGGCTGGTCGTGGTCGAAGACCACGACTGCGGCAACGCGGCGGGCGGGCCGGAGATGACGCCGACGCTCGAAGGCCTGGCCGAGTGGTACCAGAACCGGGTGGTCACCGAGTCCGCGGCCGCCGCGGTGGCTCGGACCAGTGCCCAGGGCGTCCTCAGCTACGTGCGGAAACACGACGACGGTCCGCTGTGGGACTTCCGCGGGATCGACGCCACCGTCCCGGTGCCGGCCGCGCTGGTGAGCGCTCAGGACTACGGCGCGGTCGACCTGGCGGCCGTCCGCGCCGGACTGAAGACCGTAGGAGACCGACGATGACCGACCGCCTCCCCTCGGCCGGGGCCGCGCTGGCGCACCAGCGGACCTGGTTCGCCGAGCTCCAGCGCCGGGCGGCCGACGGCGAGCCGGTGGTCCTGGCCAACGCCGACGCCCCCCAGGAGATCTTCCGGGCGCTGGACGTGCCCTACGTGGTCAATCAGTGGTGGGCGTCGATCATCGGGGCCAAGCAGCTCTCCGGCGCGTACCTGAGCCGCCTGCGTGGCCTCGGTTTCCCCGACACGAGCGAGCAGTACAACTCGCTGGCCCTGGCCGGGCTGCTCGGTCCGGACGCCGACGGCGGCCCGTGGGGCGGCCTGCCCCGCCCGTCGCTGGTCGTCGCGGAGACGTCCGGGGACGCGCTGCACAAGGTGTTCCAGGCCTGGGAGACCGAGCTCGGGGTGCCGTACTACGCGTTCGAGAGCGCGGCCGAGCCGGACGTGCCGATCAACTGGTGGGAGCTGATGCCCGACCGGTGGGAGCAGGCGATCGGGCCGGCCCGGATCGACCTGATGACCGAGGAGCTGCTCGGGCTGATCCGGCACGTGGAGACGCTGACCGGCCGGGCCCTGCGCCAGTCCCGGCTGCGCGAGGTCATGCGGCTGGCGAACGAGCAGGCCGAGTGGAACCGGCGGACCCGCGATCTGCTGGCCCGGGTGCGCCCGTGCCCGATCCGGGTCAGCGACGTGATCCCGAGCGTGATGATCCCGCAGTGGCACCGGGGCACCCAGTGGGCGGTGGACGCGGCCGAGCGGCTCTACCACGAGGTGCGCGAGCGGATCGGCACCGGCGTCGGCGACGAGCCGGAGCGGCTCCGGCTGATGTGGATCGGCCGGGGGCTCTGGCACGACATGGACGTCTACCGGCGGTTCGAGCGGTCGCACGGCGCGGTGTTCGTCTGGTCGATGTACCTGGCGCTCGCGGCCGACGCCTACGCCCGCTACGGCGACGACCCGCTGCGCGCGCTGGCCGCCCGGTTCTGCGCGTTCCACGATCAGATGTACACGCCGCCCTGGAGCGGGGAGTGGTACGTCAAGGAGGCGCGCACCCATGGCGTCCAGGGGGCGATCCACCTGATCAGCGCCGACTCGCGCAACGCCTGGGCGACGACCAGGTGCCTGCGCCAGGCCGGCGTCGACGTCCTGGAGATCGAGCTGGAGAACGCGGACGCCCGGGCGTACGACGCGGACGACGTGAACCGGCGGATCGAAACCTGGCTCGACGGGTTGGCCTCGTGACGGCGGAGGTCGAATTCCGGCTGCCCCGAGCGCAGGGAGGACCGAACCCGCAGCACCTGTTCGTCACGCTGTTCGGCGACTACTGGTGGGCCCGGGCCGAGCACCTCCCGTCGGCCGGGCTCGTCGCGCTGGCCGGCGAGTTCGGGATCTCGTCGGCCTCGGCCCGGGCCGCGCTGAGCCGGTTGCGCAGGCGACAGCTGCTGTCCGCGTCGAAGATCGGGCGCCACACCTACTACGGCCTCGCGCCCACGACCCGGCAGACGATCGTCGAGGGCGGCAGCCGTATCCTCTCGTTCGGGATGGACGACGACCCGGCCGAGTGGGACGGCACCTGGCTGGTCGTCGCGTTCTCGATCCCCGAGGACCAGCGGGACGTCCGGCACACGCTGCGGACCCGGCTGCGCTGGCTCGGGTTCGCCTGCCTCTACGACGGCGTCTGGGTGTCGGCGGGCGGCTCGGCCGGCGGCGACGCGTCGGCCGCGGAGGCCAAGGCCGTCGTGCGCGAATGCGGCATTCGGGACGCCAGCATCTTCCGCGCGACCAGCCTCGACTCGGTCGGCGGGGACACCGGCCGGCACCCGCTGTCGGCCTGGGACCTCGACCAGCTGCGGACCGCCTACCAGGAGTTCATCGACCGCTTCGAGCCGCTCTACCAGCGCATTCTCGACGGCGACATCCGGTCGAGCGAGGCTCTGGTCGAGCGCACCGCGGTGATGGACGTGTGGCGCTCGTTCCCCGGGCTCGATCCGGGCCTGCCCAGCCAGGTGCTTCCGGCCGGCTGGCCGCGGCACCGGGCCCGGGAGGTGTTCGCCAGCGTCTACGACGCGCTGGGGCCGCTGGCTCAGGTCCGTTTCCAGCACATCCTGTCCCAGCACGCCCCGGGGCTGGCGCCGCTCGTCGACCATCACCTGACGACGTCCGGGCCGATGGTCGGGATCGGCGTTTCCCGCCCGTAGAGTGCTTCTGGTAAAACACTTTTAGACCGTTGGGACGGGCTCGAAGCGAGGCGATGTTGGGGGCGGACCACCGGGTCACGATCTACGAGGTCGCCGAGCGGGCCCAGGTCAGCATCTCCACGGTATCGAACGTACTGAACAAGCCCGACCGGGTCAGCCCGGCGACGCGGGCCCGGGTGCTGGCCGCCGCCGACGAACTCGGGTTCGTGCCGAAGGCGCAGGCGGTCAGCCTGGCCCGCCGGGCGACCGGGCGGATCGGCGTGATGGCGCCGTTCACCTCGTACGGGTCGTACCTGCGGCGGCTGGCCGGCGTGCTGTCGTCGGCGGCCGAGCTGGAGATCGACGTCGTCGTGTTCGACCACGAGTCGGCCGCCTCGGCGTCGTCGCCGGTGCTGGCCAGCATGCCGATCCACGGCCGGCTGGACGGTCTGATCGTGATGGGCCTGCCGATCGAGGACGAGATCGCCGCCCGCCTGCGCGAGCGGAGACTGCCGACCGTCGTCGTCGACGCGGACAGCGCGTTGTTCAGCCGGGTCATGGTCGACGACCACGCGGGCGGACGGCTCGCCGCCGCCCACCTGCGCGACCGTGGCCACCGGCGGGTCGGGTACCTGCTCGAACGTCAGGTCTCGGACTACGAGTCGCAGGCGATCAAGCGGCTGGCCGGCTTCGAGCAGGTCATGGCCGGGGGCGAGGTGACGGTGGCGACGGCCGAGAACTCGGTCGACGGGGCCCGCCGGGCGGCGTCGGCGCTGCTGGCCGCCGAGCACCGGCCCACCGCGGTGATGGCGCACCACGACCTGCTCGCCGTCGGCGTCCTGCTGGCCGCGCGCGACCACGGCCTGCGGGTCCCCGAGGACGTCGCGGTCATGGGCTTCGACGACGGCGAGGCCGCGGCCGCGGCCGACCTGACGACGGTCCGCCAGCCGTTCGAGGAGTCGGGCAGCGCGGCGCTGAACATCCTCCTCGAGGGGTCCCCGGTCCGCTCGACGACCGTGCTGGACGTGCAGGTGGTCGAGCGCTCGACGACCTGATCGCCGGTCTGCGGCCCTCGATAAAAGTGCTTTTATGGAAACACTTGACGGGGCCGCCGGGATGCGGTTTCGTGCTTGTTACGCGAGCGCGGTGCGGTTCCCCGCTCTTCTTCTTTCTGCCGGCGATGACCCTCGTCGCTGGACTTTTCCGCTGCTGGAGGCCTGCATGGCTCACCGACCGATCCGCAGACCGTTGCTCGCCACCCTGACGCTGGCCGGGCTGATCGCGGCCGCTGCCTGCAGCGGCCCGGGCAGCGACGCGGGCACCGCCGACGCCAGCGCCGGGGCCAGCCCGGTGACCAACGCGACCTGCGGCACCGAGCCGGTCACGATGAAGGGCTACTTCGAGACCGGCTTCCCGGTGCCGAAGGCGCTGACCACCGAGTTCACCAAGCAGTTCCCGAACGTCACCTGGGACATCCGCGAGGACCAGTTCGCGGTCATCACCCAGAACGCACCCCGGGTGCTGGCCGACGACCCGCCGGACCTCATGCGCCTGCCGCAGGTCTCCGAGCTGACCAAGGACGGCCTGCTCAAGAACCTCGACGGGTACGCGCAGGGCTTCGGCTGGGACAAGTGGCCGGCCTCGCAGCTCGAGCAGATGCGGGTGGCCGACAGCGGTGAGCGTGGCGACGGCCCGCTGTACGCGATGGGCATCAACTTCAGCATGACCGGCGTCTTCTACAACAAGAAGCTCGCCGCACAGATCGGGATGACCCAGCCGCCGGCCACGCTGGCCGAGTTCGACGCGGTGCTGGACAAGGCCAAGAAGGCCGGTCTCGTGCCGATCAACCAGTTCAACGGCGGGGCCACCGGCGGGCTGGCGTTCCCGCTGCAGAACCTGATGGCCGCCTACGGCGACCCGGCCAAGATCAACGACTGGATCTACCAGAAGTCCGGCGCGACGATCGACACGCCGGCGAACCTGCAGGCCGCCCAGCACCTGGAGAAGTGGATCAAGGCGGGCTACTTCGCGCCCGACATCAACTCGCAGGACTACGCGACGATGATGAGCCGCTTCATCGGCGGCAAGAACCTGTTCATCTTCGACGGCGACTGGGAGTCGGGGAACCTCGACAAGCAGATGGCCGGCAACGCGGGCTTCTTCCTGATGCCGTCGGCGACCGCCGGTGGCAAGCAGGCCGCGATGTCCGCCCCGCTGACGTTCGGCATCGGCAGCAAGTCGAAGCACGCCGACTGCGCCGCGTTCTTCCTGAACTGGGTCGCCACCAACCAGCAGGCCCGCGACATCGACGTGAAGATCGGCGGCTCGCACCCGATGGGCCCGGCCGACGCGTTCATGCCCGACGTCGCCAAGGACACGGTCACCGCGGCCACGCTGGACGCCGGGGCCAAGATCGGCCAGGACAACGGCGCGATGGACTTCATCGCCAACGCGACCGGCGCGATCTACGCCAAGAGCTGGACGCCCCAGCTGCAGAAGCTCGCCGCCGGCCAGCAGACGCCGAAGGCCCTGCTCGAGTCCGTCCAGAAGGACTACGAGAGCCAGGTCAAGCGCTGATGGTGGCGCACCGGGCCCGCCGCCCCAGGAGGTCCTGGGGCGGTTGGCTGTTCGCGGCGCCCGCGATTCTCGTCTACGCGGTCTTCGTGCTGCGTCCGCTGGCGCTGACCGTGCAGTACTCGTTCTACGACTGGAACGGCATCGGCGCGAGCACGTTCGTCGGGGTGGACAACTACCAGCGGCTGTTCACCGACCCGGAGCTGTTCGCGACGATCGTGCACGCGCTCGAGCTGATCATCTTCTTCAGTTTCATCCCGGTGGTGCTGGGGCTGTTCGTCGCGGCCGCGATTCGTGGCATCGCGACCAGCCGGCTGGCCACCGTGGCCCGCGTCGTGCTGTTCCTGCCCCAGGTCATCCCGCTGGTCGCGGCCGGCATCATGTGGAGCTGGCTGCTGTCGTCCACCGGCCTGGCCAACGCGCTGCTCTCGGCCGTCGGCCTCGACGGCCTGACCCGGGCCTGGCTCGGGGACTTCGACACCGCGCTGCCCGCGGTCGGCGTCATCGGGGCCTGGGTGCTGGTCGGTCTGTGCACGCTGTTGCTGCTGGCCGGGATGAGCAAGATCGACCCCGCGCTCTACGAGGCCGCCCGCCTGGACGGCGCCGGGCCGATCCGGGAGTTCTGGTCGATCACGCTGCCGAGCCTGCGCCAGGAGATCGGCGTGTGCGTCACGGTCACCGTGATCGCGGCCCTGGCCAGCTTCGACATCATCTTCGTGTCCACCCAGGGCGGTCCCGGCGGCTCCACGTCGGTGCCCGGCCTGGAGATCTACTACCTCGCGTTCTCCGAGCGCGAGGTCGGGATGGCCTCCGCCCTCGCCGTCGCCCTGGTGGTGCTCGTGCTCGTCTGTGTCCTGCCCATCCAGCGCCTCACCCGGGACGGTTCGCGGTGATCACCACTCGCCGGGAGACGCTGACCGGGCGGATCCTGCTCGTCCTGCTGATGGCGATCACGATCATCCCGTTCGTCAGCCTGTTCGTGACCGCGCTGCACCCGGCCGGGACGTACCCGTCCGGGCTCGCCTGGCCGGACCATCCGCAGTGGGGCAACTTCGTCGACGCGTTCCGGGTCGCGAACATGGGCGCGCTGCTGTGGTCGAGCATCCTGATCGTGCTCGGGGTCGTGCCGATCTCGCTCGTGCTGGGGACGATGGCCGGCTTCGCGTTCGGGCACCTGCGGATGCCCGGCCACCGGATCGGCTTCCTGGCCTTCGTCCTCGGGCTGACGCTGCCGTTCGAGGGCATCGTCACGCCGCTGTACTACCAGGTCCGCGACCTCGGGCTGCTGAACACGCGGTGGGCGATCATCCTGCCGCTGATCGGCCTGTTCATGCCGTTCTCGGTGGTGTGGATGCGGGCCCACTTCGTCACGATGCCCGACGAGCTGTCGGAGGCCGCCCGGATCGACGGGGCGTCGACCTGGCAGTTGTTCTGGCGGGTGCACGTGCCGCTGGCCATGCCCGCGCTGTCGTCGCTGGCGATCCTGCTGTTCCTGTGGACCTGGAACCAGTTCCTGCTGGCGATCGTGCTCGTCGACGATCCGGCGAAACGGACGATGGCCGGTGCGCTCGGCGCGTTCCAGGGGCAGTGGGGCACCAACATCCCGCTGCTCTGCGCCGGGGCGCTGCTGATCCTCGTGCCCACGCTGGCCGTCTTCCTGATCTTCCAGCGCCGGTTCGTCGCCGCGCTGCTCCAGGGCTCGAGCAAAGGGTGATCAACACCCGCGTCTACACCGACGACGAGCGTCGCCACTTCCTGCGGTACACCCGCACCGACCGGTGGCCTCTGCTCGGACGCTTCCCGATCGGCGCCGACCGGCACACCGGTCTGCTCGCCGGGATGCTGTCCTGCCCGCCCGGCCTGATCGACGAGCTGAGCGCGTCGCTGGACGACGAGCTGCGGGCCGCGGCCGCCGAACTGCTCTCCGACGACGCCTACCGGCGGGCCGTCCGGTCGCTGCCGTACCGGCCGGGCGAGCGCGTCGTCGCGGTCGGCGACTCGATCACCGCCGACCGGCTGGGCTGGTTCGAGCTGCTCGCGGCGTCGCTCGAGCTCGACGGCGAGCCGCGTCCGACGCTGGTCAACCTCAGCGTCAGCGGCAACACGACCGCGGACGTCATCGAGCGCTTCGACCTGCTCGAAGCGGCCGAGCCGAGCCGGGTGCTGCTCATGCTCGGCACCAACGACGCCCGCTCGCACGGCCGGACCAGCCGCTTCCGGATGGCCACCGCGGCCGAGACCGAGCGGAACCTGCGCGCGCTGGCCGGCCTGATCACCGAGGATCTCGGCGCCGAGGTCACTATGATCACCCCGACCGCCGTCGACCAGGTGCGCGTCGACCGGGCCTTCGCGGACGCCCCGGTGCACTGGGACGCGGCCGAGATCGCCGAGCTCGCCGACGTCGTCCGGGCGGTGGATCCGGCCGCGATCGACCTGCACGCCCGGACGCGGACGGCGCGGCCGGGCAACCTCGAGGACGACGGCGTCCACCCGACGGTGGCCGGCCAGCGCTTCATCCTGACCTGCGTCCTGGCCCGCCTGGTCGAGCCGGCCGGTTCCTTCGGTAGCGACTCGGGCGCTTTGCCCGTTTTGGGTTAGCCCGGCGCAACTCCGGGTCGATCGGAACGGGCATGAGCGCCCGGAGAGTCACCGTCTTCCTCGCCCTGGTGTTCGCCGGGGTGGCCCTGAGCATGGCCACCTACGGAACCGTGGGCGAGTCCGTCGGCTACCTCGGTCTCTACGCCGCGGTCGCCGCGCTGGCCTGGTGGTCGGCTCTCCGGCGGAGCCGGCCGGACCGCGGCCCGGGCCTCCTGATCGCGGCCGCGATCTCGCTGTGGATGCTCGGTGACCTGATCGAGACCCTGCAGCTGTACTTCTCCGAGGTTCCGAACGTCGGCCCGTCCGACGTCTGCTGGCTCGGCGGGTACCCGCTGCTGGCCGTGGCCCTCGTCCGGATGGCGCACCGGCGGGCGGCGGGCCAGCTGCGCAGCGCGGTGCTCGACGGGCTCACGCTGACGCTGGCCGGGGCCATGCTCAGCTGGCAGTTCCTGATCGAGCCCCTGTTCGCGTCGGGGTCGGGCCTGGCGGTCTCGGTGGTGCCCGCGCTCTACCCGGTGGCCGACCTCGTGCTGCTGGCCGGCGTGCTGATCATCGCGCTCTCGCCGGGCGGTCGGACCCTTCCGACCCGGTACCTGCTCGCCGGTGTCGCCGTGTACCTCGTCGTGGACCTGGGCTTCAACGTCCTGCCCTACGTGATCAGCTACGACTGGGTGGTCCGGCTCGGGCCGCTGGTGCTGGCCGGCAACGCGCTACTGGTCGCGGCCGGTCTGCACCCGGCGAGCGCCGAGCTGATCCGGCCCGGCACCCGGCTGCGGACCCTGCACGCGGCCCGGGTGCTCTTTCTGGGCTGCGCGCTGATGACCGCGCCGACGATCGTCATCCTCCGGGCCCAGGTGGGCAGCACCGCGGTGGTGGCGCTGCTGGCGACCGCGGCCTGCTCGGCGTTCGTCCTGGTCCGCTTCACCACGGCGGTCCGCGAGCAGGAGCGGGCCCAGGCCCAGCTGGCCTTCCAGGCCCACCACGACGCGTTGACCGGGCTGGCGAACCGGTCGGCGCTGACCGAGCGGCTCGGCGAGGCCGACGCCTCCGCTCCGGTCGCGGTGCTCTACCTCGACCTGGACGGCTTCAAGCAGATCAACGACCGGCTCGGCCACGAGGCCGGCGACGCCGTGCTCTGCGCGGTGGCCGGGCGTCTGTCGGCCGCGGTGCGCCAGACCGACCTGGTGTCCCGGCTGGGCGGCGACGAGTTCGTGGTGTTCTGCCCGGGGGCCTCGGAGGACGACGCCGTCGACCTGGCCGAGCGGATCCTCGTCGACGTGGCCGCGCCGGTTCCGTACCAGGGCGAGCTCCTGGGGGTCGGGGCCAGCATCGGCATCGCGTCCCGGGCCCGGGCCGCCGACTGCGGTCCGGCCGGGCTGCTGCGCTCGGCCGACATCGCGATGTACGACGCGAAGCGACTGGGTCGCGGCCAGTGGGCGCTGGCCGCCGCCTGACGGCGTCGACCGAAGTCGTAGGGCGCTGTCGGTCGTCCGGCAGAAGCCCGCGCGAACGGGAGATCCTGGTGCTGCTCGGCCAGGGGCTCGCGCAGCGTGCCGGTCTGCTCTCCTGAGCGCGCACGTATATTGCACGCATGGCTGACGCGTTTGCGCTTCCCGCTCGTGGCCGCGCGGAGCGTCTGGGTGTGGCCGTGACCAGCGAACTCGTCGAGATGATCGTCACCGGCGAGATCGGCGAGGGCGACCTGCTGCCGCCGGAGGGCCCGCTCGCCGAGCACTTCGGGGTGAGCCGCACGGTCATCCGCGAGTCGGTCAAGCGGCTCGAGGAGAAGGGCCTGGTCGTCGTCACCCAGGGGCGAGGCACCCAGGTGAGCCGGTCCGGGTCCTGGAACATGCTCGACCCGATCATCCTGTCCGCGCTGATCGACAACGACGAGTCGCTGGGCATCCTCGACGAGCTGACGGTCGTCCGCGGCCACCTGGAGTCGGCGATGGCCGGCGCGGTGGCCGCCCGGCACACGCCGGAGGAGTTCGAGCGCATCCAGCAGGTGTTCGAGACGATGCGCGGAATGCAGCAGGAGAGCGACGCGTCCCGCCAGGAGGACGTGGTCTTCCACCTGACGATCATGGAGATCTCCCGGAACCGGCTGGCCGAGAACATCGCCAAGCGGCTGTACCGGCGCGCGCTGGAGAGCAACCGCTACCAGGGCGCCGACTACCAGGGCGCGTTCGAGTCCACGATCGAGGAGCACGGGCTCGTGGTCGACGCGATCGCCCGCGGCGACGTCGACGGCGCGTCGCGGGCGATGCGTGACCACATCCTCAGCTCCTGGCAGCGGCGCCGCCTGGCCGGCCCGCCGTCCTAACCCGGTACCGCGCCGGGCGGTACCAGCCCGCCCGAGACCAGGTCGCGCCACAGCCCGGCCGGCACGTCGACGTCGAACTGCCGGACGTCGTCGTCGACCTCGTCCGGAGAGCGCATTCCGACCGCGACCGCGGACACCGCGGGGTGCAGCAGCGGGAAGGCGAGCGCGGCGGCCGGGAGGTCGACGCCGTGGTCGGCACAGATCGACGCGATCCGGCCGGTCCGCTCGAGGACGGCGGCGTCGGCCGGACGGTAGTCGAACGTCGCGCCGGCCGCCGGCCGGGCGGTCGACAGCAGACCGGTCGCGAAGACGCCGACCGCCACCACGGCGACGCCGGCCTTCGCGGCCGGCGCGAGCACGGTCTCCAGCGCGCTGTGGTCGAGCAGCGAGTACCGGTTGGCCAGCATGATGACGTCGACCAGGCCCTCGCCGATCAGGTCGGCGAGCCCGGCGGTCGAGTTCGTGCCGATGCCGATCGCCGAGACCAATCCGGCGTCCCGCAGCCGGGTCAGCGACCCGAGCGCCTCCCGGGCCGCCGAACCCCAGGCCTGGTCGGGGTCGTGCGCGTAGAGGATGTCGACCGCGTCGAGCCCGAGCCGGTCGAGGCTCTCGGACAGCGAGCGCTCGACGCCCTCGGGCGAGAAGTCCCACTGCCGTCGCAGGGCGCCGGGGACGCGGAAGCCGTCGTCGTCCCAGTCCTGGGCCGGAATTTGGGGGACGAGCAGCCGCCCGACCTTCGTCGAGACGACGAACTCCTCGCGCGGCCGGTCGCGCAGTGCGGCCCCGAGCCGGCGTTCGGACAGCCCGAGGCCGTAGTGCGGCGCGGTGTCGAAGTAGCGGAGGCCCTGGTCCCAGGCCCGGTCGATCGTGCGCCGGGCCTGGTCGTCGCTGATCGCGGTGACGAAGTTGCCCAGCGGCGCGCCGCCGAGCCCGAGCTTCCCCGCCCGGGCCGGGAACCCGGGCGTCACAGCCGGTACCACGCGGACGCGGTGCCGCCGTCGATCGCCGAGCGCTCGTCGTCGCTCAGGTCCTCGATCAGCGCGTCGACCGCGGACCGCCAGGCCACCGACCCGGCGCCGAGGTTCGCCAGCGGCCAGTCGGACCCGTACATCAGCCGGTGCGGCCCGAACGACTCGAGCGCGACGCCGACCACACGGGCCAGCCGGGCCGCGTCCGGCACTATCCCGGCCAGGCCGGAGATCTTCACCGCGACGTTCGGGAGACCGGCCAGCGCGCGGACACCGCGCTCCCACTCGGCCTCGTCGGGCGCTTCGGCGATGCCGCCCAGGTGGTCGAGCACGAACCTCACCTCGGGGTGGGCCTGCACGACCGTGCGCACCAGGTCCAGCTGCCACGAGCGGACGACCAGGTCGAACGCGAGCCCGCGGGCGGCCAGCCGGTCGAGCGAGGCGCCGACGTCGGGCCGGCCCAGCCAGTCCGGGTCGGGATCCACGTGCACCAGGTGCCGGATCCCGACCAGCCGCCCCGGGCCGAGCTCGTCGAGTTGCTCGTCGACCTTCCCGGTCAGGTCGACCCAGCCCACGACCCCGGCGACGACCGGCACGTCGTGGCAAAGCAGGCGTCCGGTCTCGCCGAGGTCGTTGCCGGCCTGGACGACGACCGCCCGGTCCTGGCCGGTGTCGGCGAGCATCCCGGCCAGCTCGACCGGCCCGAAGTCGGCGTCGATCGCCGCCATCGTCTCCGGATCGATCCACGGCTGCGGGTCGGTGACGCGGTTCCACAGGTGGACGTGCGCGTCGATCCGGCCGCTCACGCGAGGTGCCAGATCTCGTCGAGGGGCTGCCACAGCGCGCCCGGGATGCGCTCGTCGAGGATGCGCACCTGGCACGGGTCGGTGTGCGTCCACCACTGGCGGGTGACCGGGTCCTCGCCGACCCGGGCCAGGTCGGCGTCGTGGTCGTCGCCGACGTACTCGTAGTAGGCGAACAGCGTGTCGCCGGTGACGAAGATCGAGTAGTTCGTGACGTTGCAGTCGCGCAGCGTCTGCTCGACCTGGGGCCAGACCTCCCGGTGCAGCCGGAGGTACTCCTCCCGGCGCTCGGGCCGGAGCCCGACGACCAGCGCGTGCCGCTCGGGCCGGTCGGCGCTCATGCCGGAGTCGCCGTCGCGCCGACCGACGCGGGCCGTCCGGCGTCGGGCACCAGGCGCAGCCCGGCCCGCTCGGACCGGACGTGCGGGCCGGAGACCAGGGCCAGCGACGGGGCGGCCTGGACCTCCCGGATGCGCTCCTCGTCGACCCGGATGCCGAGGCCGGGCGCGTCGCCGAGGACGATGCCGCCGTCGGTGAACTCCTGGTCGATGTCGAGCCCGACCGGCGAATGCAGGTGCTGGATCTCGAACGACAGGTGGTTGGGGATCGCGGCGGCCGCGTGGGCCAGCGGGTTGGCGTGGTACGAGACCGGGCTCACCGGCAGGTCGCGGCTGTGCGCGACCGCGGCCACCCGGAGGAAGTGGCTGATGCCCCAGACGTTGCCGACCTGGACGATGTCGACCGCGTCGGCGTCGAACAGCGGGCGGTACTGCTCGAGGCCGGTCAGGTTCTCGCCGGTGGCCACCGCGGTCCGGACGTGCTGGCGCAGCGACGCGTGCCCGGCCGCGTCCCAACGGCGCAGCGGCTCCTCGATCCAGGCCAGGTCGATCGAGTTCTCCAGCTCGCTCACGTACCGCACCGCCTGGCTGCGGTTCCAGGACTCGTTGGCGTCGAGCATGAGCGCGGGACGGGCCGAGTTGCGGCCGAGGACGTCGCGGACGGCGAGGAGCCGGCGCAGGTCGTGGGTGGCGTCGTGGCCGCCCTTGAGCTTGGCCGCGCTGAAGCCGCGCTCGGCGTAGCGCTCGTACACCTCGACCAGCGCCTCGTCGTCGAGCGCGATGTCCAGGCCGGACGCGTAGCCGGGTACGTAGCGATCCAGAGCTCCCAGGGTGCGCCACAGCGGCTCGTCGGCCGCCTTCGCTTTGAGGTCCCAGAGTGCCATGTCGATCGCGCCGATCGCCCCGAAGACCGCGCCCGCGTGTCCGGTCTTGAAGACGCGGTTCAGCATCCGGTCGTAGAGCGCGGTGACCGCGCGCGGGTCCTCGCCCTCGACGGCGTCGAACACCCGGTCGATGTCGCCGTGCGCGCCGACGCCCACCCCCTCGAGACCGCTGTCGGTCTCGAGGATCAACACGTGGACGTCGGTCTGCGGTCCGGGCATCACCCCGTTGGCATCACCGGTCAGCCTGCCCCACTCGTGCGTGGTGAGCAGACTGCGATAACCGGTGATCTTCATAGAGACTCCTTAGTGGGGCTCACTCCTTGGTCCCGCCCGCCGTCATGCCGGCGACCAAGAAGCGTTGTGACACGAGGAAAACGAGGAGCACCGGCAGCACCGAGACGATGGTCGCCAGCGCGAGCGTGGGCAGCTGCACCGACTGCACACCGGCCGAGCTCGGGTTGAACGCCGGCGTCGACGCGAGCAGGGACGTCAGCCCCACCTGCACCGGGTAGCCGTCGCTGGAGGGCAGCATCACGAATGGCAGGAAGAAGTTGTTCCAGTTCTGGACGAAGCTGAAGAACGCGACCAGGGCCACGATCGGCGCGGCCAGCGGCAGCGCGACCTTGGTGAAGACCTGGTACTCCCGGCAGCCGTCGATCCGGGCGGCCGCCAGCAGATCGCGCGGGATGCTCGTCGAGAAGTAGATGTACGTGAGGTACACCCCGAACGGGAAGAACGACATCGGCAGGATCACCGACAGCGGGCTGCCGATCAGGCCGACGACGTTCAGCTCCAGGAAGATCGGCAGCACCAGCGCCGTGTTCGGGATCAGCATGACGATCAGGGTCAGGACGAGCAGCAGCCGGCGGCCCCGGAACTCGGTCAGCGCCAGCGCGTAGCCGGCCGGGATGCTGGCGACCAGCGTGATCACCAGCGCGCCGGCCGAGTACAGGGCCGAGTTGCCGATCCAGGTGGTGACCGCGCCGTCCTGGAAGTCGAACAGCTGGGTCCAGTTCGTGGCCAGGTGCCCGGGACTGCCCGGGGCGAACGGGTTGTCGGTGATCAGCCCGCGGGCCGTCTTCGTGGTGGCCAGCACCAGCCAGACGATCGGGATGGCGAAGAACAGGACGAAGACCGCCACCATGACGGTGACGATCGTCCGTCCGCTCCAGCCGCTCACGCTGGTTCTCATGTCTCAATCCCGCTCGAACAGGCCGCCGCGCGTCACGAAGACGGCCGACAGCGCCAGGGCGATGACGAGCAGCAGCAACGAGATGGCGGCCGCTCCGTTGAAGTCGTTCTGCTGGAACGCGTACTGGTAGGCCAGCTGGTTGAGCGAGTAGTCGTTCGGGACGATCGCGTTGCTGGCCTGGGAGAGCAACTGCGGCTCGACGAAGAGCTGGGTGCCCGCGGCGAGCGACATGATGCCCATGTACGAGATCCACTTGCGCAACATCGGCAGCTGGATGTTCCAGGCGATCTGGACCGGGTTCGCGCCGTCCATCCGGGCCGCCTCCATGACGTCGTCGCTGATGTTGTTCAGCGCGCCGTACATGATGACGATCCAGCCGCCCGCGCCCGTCCAGAACGCGATGATCGCGAAGATGACCGGCAGGTTCCCCGGGACGATGACCTGCACGAAGCTGTCGAAGCCGAACAGCTTCAGCAGGCCGCCGACCGGGCTGGCCGTCGGGTCGAGCACGAACAGCCAGAGCAGCACGCTCGACGCGCCGGCCAGCGCTCCGGGCAGGTAGAAGACGAACCGCAGGGTCCGGCTCAGCCAGCGGACCTTGATCGCGTGCACCACGACCGCGAGCAGCGTCACCAGGACGACCAGCGCGACGAGCCAGATGCCGAGATAGAAGGCCACGTGCCGGACCGCGGGCCAGAACCGGAAGTCGTCGACCACCTTGGAGAAGTTCGCGACCCCGGCGAAGCGCCCCTCGGCGTCGGTGAAGGCCAGGTAGACCGCGTAGAGCGTGGGCAGGATCCCGAACGCCAGCGCGAGCGCCGCGTAGAGCGAGACGAAGCCGTAGCTCATCGCGTTGCGGCGCCGGACGGGCGGCCGGATGGCCGCCCGCCCCGCTACCGCGGCCGCTTCGGCGACAACGGTCATTTGACCGTGTAGCCGTTCACCTGCGCCTGGTTCTTGATCGCCTGCTCCCACTCGGGGAGCAGCGAGACCAGGCTCTTGCCGTCGGCGATCGCCGGGGTGACGGTCTTGGCCCAGACGGCCTCCTGGCTGAAGATCCCGGATCCCCAGCCGTCCCAGATCGACGTGCCGGCCTTGACCACGGCCGACAGGTCGGTGGCGTAGTAGCCGCTGGTCTCCTGCTTCTTCACCCACTTCTCGGCGGCCGGCGCGTACGCCGGGTAGCCCGGGGCGACGTTGACCTGGTAGTCGTCGGCCGTCGTGACGAACCGGGCGAACGACTCCGCGGCCTCGAGGTTCTTCGAGTGGCTGCTGACGAACCAGGTGCCGCCGCCGACGTTGCCGGTCACGGCCTCGTCGCTGCCCCAGGCGGGCGGGGCGGCCACGCCGAGCTCACCCTTGGGGACGTTGAGCGAGTCCGGGTTGTTGAAGATCGCCCCCGCGTACCAGGCCGGGCCGGGCATCAGGAGCACCTTGCCGGAGTACTTCTGCACGAACTCGGGCGTGAAGACGCTGACGTTCGGCATCGTGCCGTTCTTGATCAGCGTGTCGAGCATCGTGGCGGCGCGCTTGCACTGGTCGCTGTCGAGATCGACCGTGACCGACTTCGGGCCGGTGATGCCGTTGGCCTGGCACTTGCTGGCCCAGAAGAAGACCTCGGGCGTCCAGGCGTCGCCGACCGTGCCGACGATGTACCCGGGGTGCTCCTGGCCGACCTTCACGCCCAGGGCCTGGTACTCCTCCCAGGTCTTGGGGACCTGGTAGCCGAACTGGTCGAGCAGCTTCTTGTTGTACCAGAGCACGGCCTGGGCCAGGTCGTTGCGCAGGCAGTACACCTTGCCCTCGACCGTGCACGGGTTCAGCGCGCCCGCGGTGAACTGGTCGAGCGTCTCTTTCTTGACCAGCCCGTCGTTGAGCACGGCCGCGAACGCCTGCTTGCCGTTGCTCTTCTGGCTGGCCCAGGCCGCGTCGTTGTTCTGGGACGAGAACACGACGTCCGGCCAGCCGCTGCCCGCCCGGTCGAAGAGCTGCATCTTCGTCCGGAAGGAGTTCGAGCCGTTCGCCGACCCGTCGTAGGTCACGACCTTGACCTTGACGTCGGGGTTGGCCTTGACGAACGCGTCGGCGGCCTTGGTGCGGTCGGCGTCCACCCAGACCGTGATCGTCGACTTGTCGTCCTGCTTGACCTGGGGGAAGCCGTACGAACCGGTGGTGGTGTCGCCGCCGCCGTTACAGGCGGTGAGCGCGAGAACGAGGGCACCGGCGGCGCCGAGGGCCGCAAGCCGGGACCGTCGAGCGGCTCTGAACCGAACCATGTCGTTGTCCTTTTCTGTCGTCGTCCTTGACGCCAACTACGTTGGGGCCAGACCATAAGGTCACACGTATGATGTTTGCAAGAGCGAGAGGAAAGTGAGCTCGTCGATGATTGGTGTGGCCTACGAAGGCGAAGGCCTGCTGCGGACGACGCCGGTGACCGCCGAACCGCCCGGACCAGGCGAACTGCAGGTCGCGGTGGCCTACTGCGGGCTCTGCGGAACCGACCTCCACATCGCCCACGGCAACATGGACGCGCGCGTGAAGACGCCGCTGGTCTTCGGCCACGAGGCCTCCGGGACCGTCGCCGCGGTCGGACCGGGCGTGGAGGGCTGGGCGGTCGGTGACCCGCTGACCGTGATGCCGCTGCTCTGGGACGGCACCTGCGCGGCCTGCCTGGCCGGCCACCAGCACATCTGCCAGAACCTGACGTTCGTCGGCATCGACTCGCCCGGAGCGCTGCAGCAGCGGTGGAACGTCCCGGCCTCGATCGCGGTGCCGCTCCCGGCCGATCTGAGCCTGCGCACGGCCGCGCTGGTGGAGCCGGTGGCCGTCGCGGTCCACGACGTCCGGCGCTCGGAATTACAGGTCGGAGACCGCGCCGTCGTGCTCGGCGGCGGTCCGATCGGCGTCCTGATCGCGTGCGTGGCCCGGCACGCGGGTGCGCGTGTGCTGGTGGCCGAGGTCGATCCGGGCCGTCGTGGCCTGGCCTCCGCGCTCGGGTTCGACGTCGTCGATCCGGCTACGGACGACGTCCCCGAGTTCGTCGAGGGGTGGACCGGAGGCACCGGAGCCGACGTGGTGTTCGAGGTGTCGGGCGCGGCCGCGGCGGCTCGGTCCACCACTGCGCTGGCCAAGGTCCGGGGCACGATCGTCGTCGTCGCGATTCACGCCGCGGCCCGCGAGATCGACCTGCAACGGGTCTTCTGGCGCGAGCTGCGCCTGCTCGGAGCCCGGGTCTACCAGCGATCCGACTTCGAGCGCGCGATCGAGCTGCTGCACGGGGGCGTCATCCCGGCGGACGAGCTGATCACGGGGGTCGTGCCCCTCGACGGGACACCCGGAGCCATGGCCGATCTCTCGGCCGGCCGGGCCATGAAGATCCTCGTCGACGTGGCCGGCGCATGAGCGGCCTGTTCGACCTCAGCGGCCGGCTCGCCGTCGTCACCGGAGCCCGGCGGGGGATCGGCCGGGCGATGGCCGAGGCCCTGGCCGCGGCCGGAGCCGACGTCGTCGGGGTCAGCGCCCAGCTGGGCCCGGACGACGAGGTCGGGAAGACGATCCAGGGCCTCGGCCGGACGTTCGAGGCGCGCGCGGTGGACTTCGCCGACCGTGGGGCGGTGTGCGCCCTGGGCGCCGAGCTCGCCGAGCGGGCCCCGGACATCCTGGTCAACAACGCCGGGACGATCGAGCGGGCGCCGGCGATCGAGCACCCGCTGGAGTGGTGGGACCGCGTGCTCGAGGTCGACCTGTCCAGCCAGTTCGTGCTGACCCAGCTGGTCGCCGGGCCGATGCTGGAGCGCGGGCGGGGCAAGATCATCTTCACCGCGAGCCTGCTGAGCTTCCAGGGCGGCATCAACGTCCCCGGGTACGCGGCCGCGAAGTCCGGGATCGCCGGGCTCACCCGGGCGCTGGCCAACGAGTGGGCCGGGCGGGGCGTGAACGTCAACGCGATCGCGCCGGGCTACATCGCCACCGACAACACGCAGGCGCTGCGCGAGGACCCGGTGCGGTCCAGCTCGATCCTGGAACGGATCCCGGCCGGACGGTGGGGGAACGGCGACGACCTCGCGGGCGCGGCCGTCTTCCTCAGCTCGGCCGCGTCGGACTACGTCTCGGGCACGATCCTGCCGGTGGACGGTGGGTGGCTGGGCAGATGATCGAGGACGAGCTCGCCCGGATCCGGGTGCTGCCGGTCGTCGTCATCGACGACCCGGGCCGGTGCGTGCCGCTGGCGCACGCCCTCGCCGAGGGCGGGGTGCCGTGCGCGGAGATCACCCTGCGGACGCCGGACGCGCTCGACGCGGTCGCCGCGGTGGCCGATCTGGAGGGGTTCCTGGTCGGGGCGGGCACCGTGGTCGGCTCTTCGCAGCTCGACCGGGCGGTGGACGCGGGGGCGCGTTTCGCGGTGAGCCCGGGATTCGATCGTGAGCTCAGCCTTGCTGCCTCGGGGCGGGGGATCGCCCTGATTCCCGGCGTGGCGACGGCCAGCGAGGTGCTCGCGGCCGGTGCGGCCGGCCACTCGACCGTGAAGCTGTTCCCGGCCGCGCAGCTCGGTGGGGCCGGGATGATCTCGGCTCTGCGCGGTCCGTTCCCGGACGTCCGGTTCGTCCCCAGCGGCGGGATCAGCCTCGACAACGCGGCCGAGTACGACCTCGACGCGGTGCTGACCGTGAGCACCAGCTGGATCGCGCCCCGGGCCGAGATCGCCGCCGGCCGGTTCGACGAGATCACCGCGCGGGCCCGCGCGTTCCGCGCGGCGGTCGGCCGATGATCGAGCGCGTGGTGACCGTGGGGGAGGCCCTGGCGGTGTTCCGCGCCGGCGACGACGGTCCGCTGTGGTCGGCGCCCCGGGTCGCGGTCTCGACCGGCGGCGCCGAGGGCAACGTCGCGATGGCCCTGGCCCGCCGCGGTGTGCCGGTCAGCTGGTTCGGACGGGTGGGCGACGACTCGCTGGGGCGTCGCGTCGTCCGGGAACTGCGCGCGGAAGGCGTCGACGTGCACCCGGTCGTGGACCGGGAGAACCCGACGGGTCTGCTGGTCAAGGAGCTCGACGCCGGTGGGCGGACCAGCGTCGTCTACTACCGGAGGGGGAGCGCGGGCAGCCGGCTGAGCCCGGCCGACGTCGACCGGATCCCGCTGACCGGCGCGACGCTGGTCCACCTCACCGGCATCACGCCCGCGCTCTCGCCGGAGGCGCGGTCGGCGGTCGACCACCTGCTCGACCGGGCGAAGACCGCGGGCGCAACGGTCTCGTTCGACGTGAACCATCGCGGCCGTCTGTGGGAGGGGGAGACGGCCGCGCCGGTCTACCGCGAGATCGCGTCGCGGGCCGACGTGCTGTTCGCGAGCCTCGAGGAGGTTCCGTATCTGATTCCGGGCTGGGGTGGGGTGAGCCCGGAACCGGGCGGGGTCTCGGAACCGGGCGGGGGCTCGAGTCCGGGCGGGGTCTCGGGTTTGGGCGGAGGCGGCGCCGGAGCGGCGGCGGTGGCGTTGGGCGAGCGGGGGTATTCGCACGTGGTGGTGACGGCCGGGGCAGCCGGCGCTGTCGCGGGAATCGACGGGGAGCTGTACGCGGTACCGGCCGTGCCGCTCGACGGGGTGGTCGACACGGTGGGGGCGGGCGACGCCTTCGTCGGCGGGTACCTGGCCGAGCTGGTAGCGGGGCACGGGCCGTCGCGTCGGTTGCGGACCGGTGCCCTGCTCGGGGCGGCGGCGTGCCGGCATGCGGGGGATTGGGAAGGGGTGGCGGATCTGTCCGCCCTGGACGGAGAAGCCGCTCCGGACGACCCGGTCACCCGCTGAGGCCCGCCCGACGCCGGCCGCGCCAAGAAGCTGACCGGGTCGGCGGTCAGCCGAACCAGGCGACCTGAACGACAACGATCTGCTGGCCCCGAATGTCAGTCAGGTTGCGCTCGGACTTCCTCGTCGAGTTCATCGAGGAGGTCGTCGGGGTCACAGCCCCAACGCCAATCAGCCACCGGCGAGTTCGCGATGGGCAGCGCGAACGATCTCTCCGGCCTCCCGGATCGCCCGCGCTCGAGTGTCGGGGTCCGGATCGTCGACGGCACGTTCTGCGGCGTGCAGGCGGGCGGCCGTATGCGGGTGTCGTTCGATCTCGATGACGACGCCCCACTGACGGTAGAACATCCGGATCGGAGTGACGCTGTCTTCATCGCCGGCACGCACGAACGCCGCCTGCATGTCGTTGAAGAACTCCGGCAGCCTGGAGGGGACGAGAGTCGCGACTGCTTGCCTCAACGCGGGCAGCGTCAGTTCGGGGAGGGGCATGACCGGGACGTCTCCTGCGGCGTGCGGAGCGGTCATCGTTCACGTCCCTTCTGTTACGTCGAGACCGCTCACAGGAAAGCGCTTCCATTCGGCGCTTGCAACCCGCCGTTCGTCGCTTCGATCTGACACTTCTCGGTTGCAAAGTTGAAATATCCGTACGCTCTGGACTCCCGCCGCTCCCCATCCGCAGGCCCTCGGCCGAGGTTCCGCCCGCACGGAACCCCGCACCCACCGAGCAGGCCGGCGCCCCTGGAAAGGACAGCGTGTGTTCAAACGACGAATCGCAACGGTGGCCGCCGCCGCGTTACTGGCGTCGACCCTGGCCGCTTGTGGCGGCTCCGGCGGCTCCGGTGGCGACTCCAAGACGCTCACCTACTGGGCCAGCAACCAGAGCATCAGCCTGGCCAAGGACGCCGAGATCCTCAAGCCCGAGCTGGCCAAGTTCGAGAAGCAGACCGGCATCAAGGTGAAGGTCGAGGTCGTTCCGTGGTCCGACCTGCTCAACCGTCTGCTGGCCGCGGCCACCAGCGGCCAGGGCCCGGACGTCGTCAACATCGGTAACACCTGGTCGGCGAGCCTCCAGGCCACCGACGCGTTCGTGCCGTTCGACGACGCGACGATCGGCAAGGTCGGCGGCACGAACCGGTTCGTCCCGTCGGCGCTGGCCGCGGCCGGCGCCAAGGGCAAGCCGCCCACGGCCGTGCCGCTCTACAGCCTCGCCTACGCGCTCTACTACAACAAGAAGATGTTCGCCGAGGCCGGTATCACCAAGCCGCCGGCGACGTGGGAGGAGCTGGTCGCCGACGGCAAGAAGCTGACCAAGGGCGGCAAGTGGGGCCTGGCCCAGGAGGGCGCCCACGTCTCGGCGCACTCGCACCACGCGTTCATCCTCTCCCAGCAGTACGGCGGCGAGTGGTTCGACGCGGAGGGCAAGCCGACGTTCGACACCCCGCAGAACGCCGAGGCGATCAAGCGGTACGTCGACTTCCTGGCCGCCGACAAGATCACGAACCCGGGCAACGCCGAGTACGCGCAGAACGAGTCGGTCACCGACTTCGCCAGCGGCAAGGCGGCCATGCTGCTCTGGCAGGCGGCCGGCCAGCAGCTCGCCCTGCACGGCATGAAGCCCGACCAGTGGGGCGTCGCCCCGGTGCCGTTCCTGGCCAACCCGCCGGCCGGGGGCAAGAAGGTCGACAGCATGGTCGCCGGCATCAACATCGCGATCTTCAAGCACTCCAAGAACCAGGAGGGTGCGCTGAACTTCGTGAAGTTCATGACCAGCGACGAGGAGCAGACCGTGCTCAACAAGGCCTACGGCTCGCTGCCGTCGGTCGTGACGCTGTCCGACGACCCGGCGTTCGCCGGACCGGAGCAGAAGGTGATCGCCGACACGCTCGCCGCCACCGCCGCCCCGCTGCCGCAGGTGCCCGAGGAGAGCCAGTACGAGACGTTGATCGGTGGCGTCATGAACGACCTCTTCGCCGCGGCCGCCAAGGGCAAGTCGCCGTCGGTCGCCGAGATCCAGGACAAGCTGAAGACCGCCGAGGAGCAGGTCAAGTAACGCCGAGCCGGTCCGGGAGCGCCCGCTCCCGGACCGGCTGGCCGGAAAGGACCCCTTCGCCATGACGACCACGCTCTCGGCCCCCGACGAAGCGCCCCCGGAGCCGACCCGAAAGCCCCGGAAACGCCGCCGGACGCCGGCCCTGCCGTACCTGCTGCTGATTCCGGCCATCGTGCTGGAACTGGCCGTGCACGTCATCCCGATGCTCACCGGCATCTGGATGAGCCTGCGAGAACTCACCCAGTTCCACATCCGCGACTGGTCCGGCGCCCCGTTCATCGGCCTGGACAACTACAAGGTCTCGCTCGACGTCGACAGCGCGACCGGCAAGGAACTCCTGCACTCGTTCTGGGTGACGATCGCCTGCACGATCCTGGTGGTCGGCCTGTCCTACGGACTCGGCCTGGCCGCGGCCGTGCTGCTGCAGCGTCCGTTCCGCGGCCGCGCCCTCTTGCGGACGCTCTTTCTGACGCCGTATGCGCTGCCGGTCTACGCGGCGGTGATCATCTGGAGCTTCCTGTTGCAGCGCGACACCGGGGCACTGAACCACGTGCTCGTCGACCAGTTGCATCTCGTCGACGACCGGCCGTTCTGGCTGATCGGCGGCAACAGCTTCTGGTCGCTGGTGATCGTGATGGTCTGGAAGCACTGGCCGTTCGCGTTCCTGTGCCTGATGGCGGGGCTGCAGGGCGTTCCCCAGGACCTCTACGAGGCCGCGTACATGGACGGGGCCGGGTTCTGGCGCCGGCTGCGGGCGGTGACGCTGCCGATGCTGCGCCCGGTCAACCAGGTCCTGCTGCTGGTCCTGTTCCTGTGGACGTTCAACGACTTCAACACCCCGTACGTCCTGTTCGGCAAGAGCGCACCGGATCAAGCCGACCTGATCTCGATCCACATCTACGAGAGCTCGTTCGTGACCTGGAACTTCGGCCTCGGCTCGGCCATGTCGGTCTGCCTGCTGCTGTTCCTGTCGATCGTCTCCGGGCTCTACCTGTTCTTCACCCGAAAGGCGCGCGCCGATGCATGAGACCGCCGCCGAGCGCTGGTCGCGCCGGATCGTCCTGACCCTGCTGACGCTGTTCGTCGTCATTCCGCTCTACGTGATGCTGTCGACCGCGATCAAGCCGCTGTCCAACGTCCGCGACTCGTTCACCTGGCTCCCGCAGAAAGTGTCGTTCGAGGCCTTCGTCGACATGTGGGACACGGTGCCGCTCGGGCAGTACCTGGTGAACAGCCTGATCGTCTCGACGTCCGCGGCCGTCCTCTCGGTCGCGATCGCGATCCTCGCGGCCTACGCGACGAGCCGGTGGCGGTTCCGTGGGCGCGGACTGTTCCTCGCCAGCGCGCTCTCCACCCAGATGTTCCCGGGGATCCTGTTCCTGCTGCCGCTGTTCCTGATCTACGTGAACGTCGGCCGGGCCACCGGGATCGAGCTCTACGCGAGCCGGACCGGCCTGATCATCACCTATCTGACGTTCTCGCTGCCGTTCTCGATCTGGATGCTCGTCGGCTACTTCGACTCGATCCCCCGCGAGCTGGACGAGGCCGCCGCCGTCGACGGCGCCGGTCCGATGCGGATCCTGTTCCGCGTCCTGATCCCGACCGCGGTGCCGGGCATCCTCGCGGTGACGGTCTACGCGTTCATGACCGCCTGGGGCGAGGTCCTGTTCGCGTCGGTCATGACCGACGAGACCACCCGGACGGTCGCCGTCGGTCTCGCCGGTTACTCCACCCAGTACGACGTCTACTGGAACCAGATCATGGCCGCGTCGCTGGTCGTCAGCGTGCCGGTCGTGGCCGCATTCCTGTTCCTGCAGAAGTACTTCGTGGCCGGGCTGACCGCCGGTGCGGTCAAGTAGGGCTACTTCTGCAGGGCCTCGGTGAGCAGCGCGACCAGCGCCTCCAGCTGGACGTCGGCCGACGGGACGATCTCCTCGTCGGACCCGTCCAGCGCCCGGGCGGCCAGGCCGGCCTTGGTGTCGATCAGCTCGGCGATCCGGGCGTCGATCGTCTGCGCGGCGATGATGCGCCACGCGGTGACCGGCTCGGTCTGGCCGATCCGGTGGCTCCGGTCGATGGCCTGGGTCTGCTCGGCGTCGGTCCACGACAGCTCGGCCAGCACGACGTTCGACGCGACCTGCAGGTTGAGGCCCACGCCGGCCGCGGTCAGCGAACAGACGGCGATCGCGACGTCGGGGTCGTTCACGAACGCGTCGATGTTGCGCTGCCGCGCCTTGGGGGTCTGGTCCCCCCGGATCGACGCGTACTGCACCCCCTGCTTCTCGAAGATCTCTTCCGCCTCGTCCATCACGTCGACGTGTTTGGCGAAGAAGACGACCTTGCCGGCGCTGCGGGCCAGCTGGGCGGCGTAGTCGGCGGCCGGGCCGGCCTTCGCCTGCCCGATACGTCGCATCATGCTGAACACGTTCTCGCCGGACGTCGTCGTGGAGTCCTTGAGCTCGGCCCGCGCGATGCGGCGGACGAGGACCTCGTCGACGACGTCGGCCGGGCCCCCGGCGAGGGAGTACTGCTCGACCATGCGGCGGGCGAGCTTCCGCTCGGCCGCGCGGATCGACCGGCCGGCGGAACCGTCGAGTTCGACGGGCAGGTCGGCGATGCGGCGGTCGGGGATGTCGGCGGCGACGTCGACCTTGCGGCGCCGGACGATGCCCTGCTCGACGACGGCCTCGCGGGCGGCCGGGTAGAAGCCCGGGTCGGCGGGCGTCAGGCCGGTGTCTTCCAGTGCCTGCATCAGCTCGCCGAGCGGCTTCGTGTCGTCGATCCAGCCGAGGAACTGCCAGATGGCCCGGAAGTCGTCGATGTCGTTGATCAGCGGGGTGCCGGTGAGCGCCATGAGCAGCGGCTGCGCGGTGCGCGACCGGATCCGCTCGGCCAGCTCGAGGACGTGCTGCGAGCGCTGCGACGTCTTGTTCTTGATGAAGTGCGCCTCGTCGACGACCATCCCGCGGAAGCCGAAGTTGCCGAGCCAGCCCACGTGCCGGTCGAGCACCTCGTAGTTGACGACGACGATGTCGGCGTAGCCGTCGACGGTGTCGCCGTTGCCCTGCACGACGGTGACCGGGCGGTTCGGCGTCCAGAGGCCGGCCTCGCGGGCCCAGTTGGTCTTGACGACGTTCGGCACGACGGCGAGCAGCGGGTACGCGTCGGCGGCCTCGGCCGCGAGCAGCGCCTGAGCGGTCTTGCCCAGGCCGGGCTCGTCGGCGAGCAGGAAAGTGCGGTGGCCGGCCGCGGCCGCGGCGACCAGCCGGGCCTGGTGGGCCATCAGCTTCGGGTAGCGCGTGGAGGGCGCGGGCAGCGTCATGCACGCGGAGTCACCGCTGCCGGCGCGCTCGAACGAGCTGAGCAGCGGGCCGAGCAGCTCCCAGCTGGCCAGCCGGCGCGGCCGGGCAGTGGAGCGCTGTGCATACGCAGAGTAGTCGGGGGCAAGGAACGGGGTCGCCAGCTGGCGGGTCGCTACCGACTGCGGCACCACGCGGCGCTCGGGGGCGGCCGGGGTCTCGGCGGGCGGCGGCGCTTCCTCGGGGGCCGGCTCGAGGCCGGCGGAGAGCAGCATCTCGCGCTTGAGCGAGCGGACGGAGTCGGCGACGACCGCGTCCTCGTCGAGCAGTGCCATCAACTCGACGTCGCGGACCGCGGTGGTCGCGAGGATCTGCGCGATGCCGTCGAGGCGTTTGAGCTGCTCGGAGCGGTGGTTCTCGGAGCCGGCGGCGTCCTTGCGCAGGCGGGCACGCTCGTCCCGCAGCAGCAGGGCGACCGCGTGGAACTTCGTGCGGACAGCGGGCGTCACGCGTCCGCGCTGGGCCGCCGCCTCGACTTCGCGGGCGGTGCCGGCGAGCAGCGCGATGACGTCGCCGCGATGGCGGCCCCGCTGGTTGTTCGGGGCGGGACGGCGAGCACCCGTTCGGCGCTGGCCTGGTCGAGCCATGAAATCTCCTTCGCATGCGGGCACGAGCGTAGGGCCTCGGTGGGCGTCCTCCCGGCGCCGGCATCCAGCGAGTTCGCGAGCCGGCGTGCGTGCCTCGTTGATCTCAACGCCGGAGCCGGCGCGATGTTCCCACCCAGGGCCGTTCCCCATCTTAGGGGTCCGGGGCTCCGAGCGCCTGAGCTGGAACCGGGGGTTCGGCCGGCCGCCCGCGCCGGAGGGGGGGTATCGGGGCTGACGGACGGGGAGCAGCGGTTCTCCGCGGCGCCGCCTGCGGCACGAGGCTGCGCAGCCGGCTGCCGCGGGCATCCGCGTGGTGCTCGCCACGCTCGGGCCCCGCTCACCGGCAGCGCCGAGGGTCGGACCGCGTACCTCGACGCCGACCTGTGCGACCGCTCGGCGATCCTGGACTCCGATGGGGTGCGGGAGGGTACCCGCCTTGGTCGGCCGGTCCGCCGGAGGCCGCGGAGCGTTCCTGGCCGCGACCGCCGGCCAGGGGCGACCCGGCCGACGGGTAGGAGGTGGTCGCGGCGGCTTCGGAGCGGCACGACGAGCCGGGCCGGGCGCCCGGCCCGGCGGCCCGACGTCGGCGGCCACGGAGGCGTCGCCCGAGCTTGACGAGCCCCGGGGGCGCGCTGCGCTCGGCGGATCGAGGCGGAGCGCTGCGTGCGGAGGCGGCCCATCGGTAGAGTGCCGCGAACTCCGCGCAGAGAGTCGTGGCCTTCCAGCCGGCCGGGCTCGGATCGGCAGCGTGGCGGTTTGCGGTCGCCTGTCCTACCGATCGGGCAGATGCTTTTACCGGCTGAGCTGGCGGCTCGGAATTGCTGGCGGAAGAGTCGGATTGGCGTTACCGCAGCCCGCAGCGGGCGGATTCGAACCGCCTATCTCCAGGTTCGTCACCTGGTGCGCTGATCCGCGCTGCGTTCGGCACCGTTCGTGCTGTTCACCGGCCACCGTGGAGGATCCCGGCGGGCGGCCAACTCATCGACGTGACGGGCAGATCTACGTCACGATGAGAGCGGGCGAGAGGAGGCGTCGATGACCATCACCGAGCAGGTCGTAGCCAGGGCCCCCGAAGAGATGGCGGAGGCCATCGCCGCGCTGGTCACCGCCTCCTGCGCCGAACTCGACGTCTACCGGTGGGTGTTCCCCGAGTCGGCGGTCCGGGCCGAGGCGCTGGCGGAGAGTTGCCGGCTGGCCGTCGACCAGGTGTGGTCGGGCGCGGGCGGCCACGCCGACGTCGTCGCCGACGAGGACGGCCGGGTGCTGGGCGCGGCGGTGTGGTTCGCGGGGCGTCCGCCGTTTCCGTCGGAGATCTTCGAGCGGTACCTGGCCGGGGTCGGGACGGCGGCCGCGCGGCTCCGGCAGATGGAGGAGTTCCTGCTGGCCGGTCATTCCGGCGGGGACGAGGAGTATCTGCGGTTCCTGGCCGTGGTTCCCGGTCGTCGGGGTGTCGGGCTCGGATCGTCGCTGCTGGCTCATCGGCTCCGGGAGCTGGATCGGGTGGGGCGGGCGGCGACGGTCGAGGCGGTGTCCGCGCGGGGCGTGACGCTGTGTGCGCAGCACGGGTTCGTGCCGGTCGGGAGCGAATTCCGGGGGCCGGGCCAGACCCGGGCCCGTCCGATCATGGTCCCGATGCGCCGCGCCCCCACCCGCTGACGCCCCCACCCGCTGACGCCCCGTCCGCTGACGCCCCCGTCCGCTTTCGTCAGAGCGCCAGCACCGCCCGGGTGTAGAGCACCTCGAAGCCGTGGCGCGCGGCATTCTGGTGCGACCGCGACCCCGGCTGCACGACGACGACCGCGACGTCGCAGCCGGCCTTCGCCGCATCGGTCAGCCGGGCCCCGAGCAGCGCGCTCTGCACGCCCCGGCGGCGGAACTCCGGCCGGGTGCCCGCCCCGGTGAGCTGGGCGATCCCGTCGACGACGTGCATGCTGCCGCCACCGGCGGGCGTGCCGTCCAGACGGGCCAGATACCGCCGGGTGAGACCGGCCGCATCACGCTCGGCGTTCTCCAGCACCGCGCGCGAGAACTGCTCGTACCACGCGACCCCCTCCGCGTCCGGGTGCAGTGACGCCTCCACGACGACGTCCAGCCACACCTCGAACTCGTCCTCGCCGCTGCGTCGAACATCAGCCACGTCCGGCCGCTCGGAGGCAACGCAACCGAGCACGTTCTCGAATGACACGAGCCGGTAGCCCCGACCGGCCAGCAACTCCAGCACCCCCGGATCCGCCAGGCTGGACACCTCCACCTGCACCGCCGCGCCCCGCTCCGCGTAGGCCCGCTCGATCGCCTCCAGCTCGGCCGCCGCCGGCACCCCGTCGAACCCCACCCCCGCCACCTTGTTCAGCGGCGAGTCCGGCTCGGCGTAACTGGCGACCCCACCGGCGACCGGGACGACGAACCCGGCAAGGTCGCCTCGCCGGCGGGCGGCGGCGGCACTGCAGGCGGCGATGAACCGTCCCTCGGCCCGCTCGACGCGGCCGGCGAGCGAGATTCCGCAGAACACGGTTCCTCCTGGAAACGAAGTAGCAGGGCGAGCCCGGCCAGGACCGCCACGCCCCCGGCCAGCTGGATAACCGACGGACGATCACCCAGGAACACCACCGCGGTCAGCGTGCCGACCAGCGGCGTCAGGTTGTCGAGTTGCCCGGCCCGGGCGGCCGGGACCCGCGCGATCCCGCGGTTGAACAGCACCCCGCCGATCGCCCCGCAGACCACCACCGCGAGACACGCCACCCAGGCCGACGCCCCGGCGGTGTCGAGCCGGGTGCCGCCGGTGGACCACGACCCGACCACGAACGGCGCCACGCTCAGTGCCCCACCGGTGCTCTGCCACGCGCTCGCGTTCAGCCCGTCGTCGTCCTCGTTGAAGCGTCGGGTGGCGATCAGGTAGAGCGCGGACGCGGCCACCGCCAGCAACACCAGCGCGTTACCTAGCGTCGTGTCGCTACGGCCGCGTGGGCCGAGAGCCACCAGCGCGCCCCCGATCAGACCCAGCAGCAGGGCCGCGACCGCCCGTCCGGAGAGCCGTTCGCGCAGCAGGACGACCGCCAGCAGCACCGACAGCAGCGGCTCGGCGGCCAGCAGCAGGCTGCCGCTGGACGCGCTCGTACGGGCCAGCCCGAGGTCGCCGAAGAGGAACGCCAGCCCCGGCACCAGTGCGCCGACCAGCATCTGGCGTCCGGCCCCGCGCCTGCGCAGGCGGCCGCGGGCGAGAGCGGCGATCACCAGCAGCACGGCGGCCCCGGAGATCTCCACCGCGAGCAGGTCGACCGGCCGGACCGCCCGCAGCGCGACCACCGACACCGTCGTACCGACGCCGAAGATCGTGGCCGCCAGCAGCAGCGCGGGCTCACCGGTACGCACGTCGCCCTCCTCGAAGTAACCGCCGTTACGGTCACACCGGTTCGTCGACGAAGCAACCGATTAAACCAGTACGGTGGTTACATGGGAGGCGACGAGGAGCTGCTGCTGGCCGTGGCCAACACCGCTCACGGGCCGGACGACGAGTTCGTCGACGGCGAATCGCTCCGCGCCTGGTGGCTCGCGCTCGGGCATCCGGCCACGTCGCCGGCGGTGGACGTCGAGATCGTGCGCGCGCTGCGCGTCCTCATTCGCGGTCTGGCGCTGCGCAACAACGGCGTTGAGCCCGACCTCGGCCGGGCCGCAGGCCTGGAGTCGCTCGGCCTCCGGCTCGACCTCGGCGGCCCGCCGTCGCTGCGCGCCGAAGAGCGCGGCGATCTCGCGCGTGAGATCGCCGCGGCCACGGTGACGGCCCTCCTGCGCGCGACGGCCCGGCCGGGCTGGCCGCGGGTCAAGGCCTGCCGCGGCGACGACTGCCGCTGGGTCTTCATCGACGGCTCGCGCAACGGCTCCCGCCGCTGGTGCGCGATGGCCGGCTGCGGCAACCGCGCCAAGGCCGCCACGTTCCGCGACCGCCACCGCCGTACGGCGCCGACCTGAACCATGCGGACGGCCGGGAGCCGACCGGCCGAGACGTCAGCGCAGGGGGCGGAACGCGGCGCGGAGTTCGGCGGCGAACAGCTCCGGCTCCTCCCAGGCGGCGAAGTGGCCGCCCCGCTCCGCCTCGCCGAAGTAGTTCAGCGTGGGGTAGGACTGCGCGGCCCAGCTCCTCGGCGTCCGCCAGATCTCACCGGGGAACGCACTGAAGCCGACCGGGACCCGGGGGTCGGGGAGCGGTGCCGCGCCGGCGGCCGGCGCGTCCGGTCCGTAGGCCTCCCAGTACGACCGCGAGGTCGACGCGCCGGTGCTGGTCAGCCAGTAGATCGTGATGTTGTCGAGGATGTGGTCCCGGGTGAGGTTGCCCGACGGCTCGCCCGCGACGAACGCCCGGGCGATCTTGTTATAGGCGTCGGTGTCGTGGTCGATCATCCAGGCCGCGAGCGCGGCCGGCGAGTCGAGCAGCGCGTACCCGATCGTCTGCGGCCGGGTGGCCATCTCGACGAAGTAGCCGTTGCCGCTGGTCTGGAACGTCTTGATGGCGGCCAGCGCGGCCTTCTCGGCGTCGGTGCCGTTCGGTAACGACGCCGGGTCGTTGAGCGCGGGCACCAGCAGGTTGGTGTGAATGCCGACCAGCCCGTCGGGGCCGATCCGTCCGATCGCGTCGGTGACCCCGGCGCCGACGTCGCCGCCCTGGGCCACGTAGCGGTCGTAGCCGAGCCGGCTCATCAGCTCGGCCCAGGCCTGCGCGGTCCGGACCAGGTCCCATCCGAGCTCGGCCGGCTCGCCCGAGAAGCCGTAGCCGGGCAGCGACGGCAGCACCAGGTGGAACGCGTCATCGGCGTCGCCGCCGTGCGCGGTCGGATCGGTCAGCGGGCCGACCGAGTCGAGCATCTCGATGACCGAGCCGGGCCAGCCGTGGGTCATGATCAGCGGCAGCGCGTCCGGGTTCGCCGACCGGACGTGGACGAAGTGGATCTCGACGCCGTCGATCTCGGTAGTGAACTGCGGCAGCGCGTTCAGCCGGGACGCGACCCGCTGTCCGTCGTAGTCGGTCGCCCAGTACTCGGTCAGCGCGTGCAGGGCGGCCAGTTGCACGCCCTGCGAGCGGTCGCCGACGAGTTCCCGGGTCGGCCAGCGCGTCGCGGCCAGACGTTGCCGCAGGTCGTCGAGCGCCTTGTCGGGTATCTGCACCGTGAACGGACTGATCGTCATGTCGAGCGCTACCTCTCTGCCGGAGCGGCGCGTGCCGGGTCGCCCCAGCGTGCGGGGCGACTCCCAGCCTGGCCGCATCCGACGCCGCTCGACCCCGGGAAACACCCTGGTCTTCAGGGTGTGCCGAAGATCTGGTCGACGCCGTTGTCGTCGTCCCACAGGTGCACGAAGCCGACCCGCTCGTAGAGCCTGCGCGCCGCGCTGCCGCGGTCGATGGCCAGCCGGAACGGCCGCTCGTCACGATGGGCGTCCATCACCTGACGCAGCACCTGACCACCCAGCCCCCGGCCCTGGACCGCCGGCTCCAGGTAGAAGTGCTCGATCCACAGCGCGTCCATCTCGGGCCGGACGGCGATGACGCCGACCGGCTCCCCGGCCACCTCGATGACGTCGGTGTTGGCCGGAACGTAGGTGTCGAGGAAGCGACGCCGGGCCCACTCCTCGTCCCACAGGCCGAGGCGTTCGAGGTCGGGTCGCATGGCGCGGGCCTTGAGGTCCGCGAGCCGGCCGGCGTCCGCGGGCCGGGCCGGGCGGAGCGTCCACGCAGTCTTCACCCGCAGAGTATTTCCGACGGCCCGGCGGAACGGTGCCACCAGCGAGCGGACCGCCTCGGTCGAGCCCCAGTCGTCGTCGAACATCGCCATCAGAGCGAGGTGCTGACGCAGCTGCACGTAGGCGAACCGGTCGGTCCAGCCCGGCTCCGCGCCGGTCAGCTCGGCGTCGGTCTCCGTCGTCCGGTGCAGCCGTGCCAGGTCGTGCGCGAGCCGCTCCCAGAACTGCTCGGCGGCCGGGCGGGGGTGCAGCCGGGACAGGACCAGCAGGTCGTCGTCGTGGTGCAGCCGCGCCAGGAGTAGCGAGCCCGGCGGTGCGGAGCGCCTCGAGGCCCTCGGCCTCCCGAGCGAAGACGTCGCCCTCCGGTCGCCGCCGGAGGGGCACCGTCGAGGTCGACGGAGGAATCGGGATCGCCTAAATTTCGGCCATGAGCGAGAGTTCGATCGATCCGTCCGTCCCGCCGTCCGGCCCCGGTTGTGCCGAGTGCACCGCGAACAGCGGCTGGTGGTTACACCTGCGCCGGTGCGCGGAGTGCGGGCACATCGGCTGCTGCGACAATTCGCCGTCGCAGCACGCGACCGGGCACTACCGGCAGTCGGGCCACCGGACCATCCAGTCGTTCGAGCCGGGCGAGGACTGGTTCTACGACTACGCCACCGAGGAATTCGTCACCGGGCCGGTGCTGGCCCCGCCGAACAGTCACCCGGAGGGTCAGCCCGCTCCGGGGCCGGCCGGCGCGGTACCGCCCAACTGGCAGTCGCTCCTGAACCGCTGACGAGTAAACCGATCTGTTTCCTCCGGGTGCTACCGTCGAGGAAACAGATCGGTTTACCTCGGGAGCAGTCATGGCAACGGTTCTGATCACCGGCGCTTCGCAGGGCATCGGCCGGGCCGCCGCGGTCGAGCTGGCCCGCCGTGGGCACCGGGTCGTGGCCACCGCCCGCAACGCCGACGACCTGGCCGGCCTGGACGTCGCCCAGCGGCTCCGCCTGGACGTCACCGACCCGGCCTCGGTGGAGCAAGCGGTCGCGTCCGCCGGGCCGGTGGACGTCCTGGTCAGCAACGCCGGCCAGACCATGCGCGGGCCGGTCGAGCGGACGCCGGTCGCGGAGATCGGCCGGCTGTTCGACCTCAACGCGCTCGGCGCCATCCGGGTCACCCAGGCCGTGCTGCCGGGGATGCGCGAGCGGGGTACGGGCCGTCTCGTGTACGTGTCGAGCGTCCTCGGCCGGCTGACCGTCCCGCTGATCGGCGCCTACGCGGCGAGCAAGTGGGGGCTCGAGGCGCTGGTCGAGACGCTGGCCGCCGAGGTGCGCCGGTTCGGCGTCGACGCGGTGCTGCTGGAGCCGGGCGCGGTCTCGTCCGACGGCCCGGCGGCCGCCCCGGTCTATCTGACCGACGACGACGTCTACCAGCCGCTGGCGCGCGAGGTCGCCGGGGCCCGCAGCGCGCCGATTCCGCCCGCGGAGGTCGCCGAGGCCATCGCCGACGTCGTCGACCTCCCCGCCCCGGTGCCGTTGCGCGTGCCGGTCGGCGACGCGGCCCGGGCGGCGCTCAGCGCAGCTGGGCGTCGATGAGCAGTTCCGCTATCTCGCGGGCGCGCGCGCCGGGCGCGGGGGAGTTCATCACGACGGCTCGCCCGGCGGCCCCGTCGTAGAGCAGCGCGAGCTGCTCGCCGAGCGTCTCCGGGTCGCGGGCCCCGGCCTCCCGGGCGGTCTCGGTCAGCCGCCGGGCGAACTCGACCTTGTGCTGCCGGGCGAACGCGTGCGCGGGCGCGTCCGGATCGGGCACCTCGACGGCCGCGTTGAGGAACGGGCAGCCGCGCCGGGGGTCGTCGCCGTCGGCGCGGGGTTCGAAGATCGCCAGCAGCCGCTCCCGCGCGGGCCGGTCGGTGCGGTCCAGGGCCTGCTCCGGGGTCGGCCGAGCCTCGGCCAGGTAGGCCAGGACCAGGTCGTCCTTGGTGCGGAAGTGGGTGTAGACGGTGCGCTTCGACGCGGTGGCGGTGGCCGACAGCTGATCCATTCCGGTCGCGTTGATCCCCTGCCGGGTGAACAGGGTCGCGGCCGCGGCGAGGATGCGCTCCCGGGCGCCCGGTCGGTCGGTCACCTACTCATGGTACCGATCGGTTTACCCGATCCGGGCGACCGCGCCGTAGCCCGAGACGTCGGCCCGGGAGGCGGGGCTCTCGCCCGGGGCCCGGCGCCACTCGGAGAGCACCGCGATGCCGGGCGGGACGAGCTCGAGCCCGTCGAAGAACCGCGCGAACTCGGCCCGGCTGCGCAGCCGGCTGCCCTCGGCGGTCGAGATCGCACCCAGCTGCCGGGCCTGGTCGGGCGGCAGGAAGTCGAGCGTCATGTGGCTCATCGCCAGGTAGGAGCCGGGCGGCAGCGCGTCGACGAGCGTCCGCACCACGTCGTAGGGGTGCGTGGCGTCGTCGAGGAAGTGCACGACGGCCATCAGCGTCAGCCCGACCGGCCGGGTCAGGTCGAGGACGTCGGCGACCTCGGCGCTGCCGAGGATGCGCCGGGGGTCGAGCAGGTCGGCGTGCAGGTACGCGGTGCGGCCCTCCGGAGTCCCGGCCAGCAGGGCCCGCGAGTGGGCGAGGACCAGCGGGTCCTTGTCCGCGTAGACGACCCGCGCCTCCGGCGCGACCGACTGCACCACCTCGTGCAGGTTCGGCGAGGTCGGGATGCCGGTCCCGATGTCGAGGAACTGGCGGACGCCGGCCTCGGCGGCCAGGAAGTGGGCGGCCCGCTGCAGGAACGCGCGGTTCTCCAGCGCGGCGACGCGCGCCTGCGGGTACACGGCCAGCACCGCGTCGCCGGCCGCGCGGTCGGCGGCGAAGTTGGTCGTCCCGCCCAGCATGTAGTCGTAGCGCCGGGCCGGGTGCATCACCGAGGTGTCGATCGGGGGC
This sequence comes from Cryptosporangium phraense, assembly GCF_006912135.1. NCBI lineage: Bacteria > Bacillati > Actinomycetota > Actinomycetes > Cryptosporangiales > Cryptosporangiaceae > Cryptosporangium > Cryptosporangium phraense. Next base: position 47,539 of record NZ_VIRS01000029.1, read on the forward strand.
TGCTCGCTCTCCGCCACCCGTCCGAGTCTACTCAGGACACCCGGCTGGACCGCTCGTCCACTCGTCGACGCAGGCCGCGGAACCCGTCAGCGCGAAGGCCTCGATCGCCGCGCCGAGCTGCCCGGCGGCCGGGCCGACCGACGACAGCCGCAGCGGCGGCGCGGCCCGCCAGACCAGCAACTCGCTCAGCGCCGCGGACACCGGCTTCAGCAGCGCGTCGCCGGCCAGCGCCATCCCGCCCCCGAGCACGATCAGCGCCGGGTCGAGCATCATCGTCAGCGTGTTGAGCCCGAACGCCAGCGCGGTCGTGGCCTCGGTCCAGACCTGGTCGGCCAGTGCGTCCCGGCCCAGTAGCGCGGTGACCTCCCGGGCCGTCGAGGCGCCGGTGCCGCCGGCCGCGCGGTAGCGGCGCGGAACCGCGGCCCCGGCCGCGTAGGCCTCCAGGCAGCCGCGCTTGCCGCACGGGCAGTCCTCCCCGCCCGGGTACACCGGCATGTGCCCGGCCTCCCCGGCCGCGCTCCCGGCCCCGGTGACCAGCACTCCGCCGGTCATCACGGCGGCCGCGATGCCGGTGCCGAGCTGCAGCAGCACGAAGTCCGAGGCCCCCCGGGCCGCGCCCAGCTGAGCCTCGGCCCGGCCGGCCGCACGCACGTCGTGACCGACCGACACCGGCAGCCGCAGTTCGGTCTCCAACGCCCCGCGCAGGTCGAAGTCCCGCCAGCCGAGGTTCGACGCGTAGGCGATCCGCCCGGTCGACGCGTCCACCAGGCCCGGCGTGACGACCCCGGCGGCCAGCACGTCCAGCCCCGCGGCCGCGGCCTCGGCGCGCAGCCCGTCGATCATCGACCGGACCGCGGCGACCGTGTCGTCCCCGCCGAGGCTCGGCGCCTCCCGCCGGCTCCGCCGCCGTCCGCGATCGTCGACGACTGCCGCCTTCACCGTCGTCCCGCCGATGTCCACGGCGATCACCGCGCCGGTCACGCGTCCACCGCCGCGCGGACCGCGCGGACCTCGTCCGCCGAGGTCCGCAGCCGGCCGCCGGCCTCGGCCATCGCCCGCAGATGCACCTCGGCGACGTGGGTGAACGCCACCAATTCGGCGACGTTGGGGGAGCGCACCGATCCGCCGGCCAGAATCGTGATCCGGTCGCCGCCGTAACTCACCAGCTCACGCAGCCGATTCCGACCGGCCGACGCGCTGCCCGGGCCACCGCCGGTCAGGATCCGGGCGACGCCCAGCCCGGCCAGCGTGTCGAGCGCCGCGAACTGGTCGGCGACGTCGTCGAACGCCCGGCTGAACGTCACCGGGGCACCGGCGCACGCGTCCAGCAACGGCCTCAGTACCTCGACGTCGACCAGCCCGGCCGGTGTGAGCCCGCTGAGCACGAAACCGACCCGGGGGAAGTGGGAGAACGTCCGGATGTCGGTGAGCATCACTGCGACCTCGTCGGCCGAGTAGACGAAGTCGCCGCCGCGCGGACGGATCAGCACCTGGATCCCGACCCGCGCCGTCGCCTCGACGACCGCGGTGACCATGCCCAGGCTCGGCGTGATGCCGCCCTCCAGCAGGTCGGCGCAGAGCTCGATCCGGTCGGCGCCGGCCGCTTCGGCGACCCGCGCGCCCTCGACGTCGTCCAGGCAGATCTCGACCAGCGTCATCGCAGCGGACCGACGACGATCCGGCCGACCGGCCGGCCGCCGCCCAGCACCGGCACCGACGCCAGGTCACCGGCGCCCGAAGTGTCGACGCCGAGGGCGGCCAGCGCGGCCACGGCCAGCATCGTGGTGGCCCGGGGCGACCCGTCGGCCACCTTCATCGCGACGGCCCGGCCGTCGGCGGCCGCGGCCATCAGCACGCCCTCGGCCCCGCCCTTGGCGACGACGCCCGGCACGCGCCGCATGAGCTCGGTGTTCTGGTGCCCGGTGCCGCCGACGAAGAACGGCTCGGCGCGCATCGCGTCGGCCACCGCCCGGGACGGCGACCCCGGCTCGGAGGTCACCAGGTTCGAGGCGGCCCGGGCCAGCCCGTAGACGGTCGTCCCGAACAGCGGGGCTCCGCACCCGTCGGTGGTCACGTGGGTCACCCCGCCGCCGGTGGCGGCCTCGATCGCGTCGCGGACCGCGCGCTGGACCGGGTGCTCGAACGTCAGGTAGTCGTCGGTCGACCAGCCGTTGTGGACGCAGGCCGCGAGCATCGCCGCGTGCTTGCCCGAGCAATTCATCCGGATCGGCGAGCGGCTCTCGCCGGCCCGGATCAGCCGGTTGCGGGTGTCCTCGTCCTCGGGCCAGTCGGACGGGCACTGGAGCGCGCTCTCGTCCAGACCGGCCTCGGCCAGGATCTGCCGGGCCCGGGCCACGTGCGCGTCCTCGCCGGTGTGGCTGCCGGCCGCGATCGCGGTTCCCGTCTCGTCCAGAAAAAGACCGGCGGTGCGGCAGGCGACGGCCTGCCACGGCTTCACCGACGAGCGAGGGAGGATCGGCGCGTCCGGGTCACCGGCCGAGAACGCGATCCGGCCGGAGGCGTCCAACGCGACGAGCGTGCCGAAATGACGGCTCTCCGGGAACCCGTCGCGCTCGACGACGGCCAGCTCAGCGAGCTCCTTCACGGCATCTTCTCCAGGATCGGACCGGCCGCCCGTCGGCGGGTGAAGTTCTGCAGGCGGTGGGCGAGCCCCGACAGGATCAGGTTGCAGACCAGGTAGACGAGCGTGACGACGAGGTAGGTCTGGACCAGCAGGTGGTTGTAGGCGGCGAGCACCTGGGCGCGGTAGAGCAGCTCGGTGAACGCGACGATGAACCCCAGCGAGGTGTCCTTCAGCAGACTGACCAGCTGGCTGACCACCGAGGGCGCGACCCGGCGCAGCGCCTGCGGCAGCACGACCAGCCGCATCGACTGCCACCCGGTCATCCCCAGGCTCAGCGCGGCCTCGTTCTGCCCGCGGGGCATGCTCAGGATGCCGGCCCGGAAGATCTCCGCGAACGCGGCCGCGTTGGCCACGGTCAGCGGCAGCACCAGCTTCCAGAGCAGCGGCAGGTTGATGCCGTACCGGGGCAGGCCGAACAGCGTCACGTAGATCAGGAGCAGCACCGGGAGCGTGCGCGCGATCTCGATGTACCCGGTGGCCAGCCAGCGGACCGGGGTCACCCGGGACAGCCGCCCGATCGCCAGGATCAGCCCGGCGGCCGCGCCGAGCACCGCGACCAGCGCCGCGGCCTCGAGCGTGCCGCGCAACCCCACCAGCAGGTACTTCCAGATAGGCCACTGCCCGAACGGACGCCACTTGGCCGCGTCGAGCTGGCCGTGGTCGCCGAACTGGTGCAGGCCGAGCGCGACGACCGCGACCAGCACCACGACCGTGATGATCGAGGCGATCCGGATCCGGCGGCGCCCGCGCGGCCCGGGCTCGTCGAACAGGACGGACGCGCTCATCGGACGATCCTCACTCGCCGTTCGAGCACTCCGGTGGAGAGCCCGATCACCAGCGCCAGCGCCATGTAGGCCAGACCGGCCCCGACGAAGATCGGGATCGGCTGGGCGTGCACGAGGTTGACCTTGTTGGCCGACGCGGTCAGCTCGACGACGCCCACCGCCGCGGCCAGCGACGTGTTCATCAGCAGCGCGATCATCACGTTGCCGACCGGCTGCACGACCGCGCGCAACGCCTGGGGCAGGATCACCAGCCGCAGCGACTGGAAGAACGTCAGGCCGATCGCCCGGGCCGCCTCGGCCTGCCCCATCGCGACCGTGTTGATGCCGCTGCGGACGGCCTCCGCCACGTAGGCGGCCTCGTAGATGATCAGCACGACCACCGCGGTGGTGGTCAGCGGCATCAGCAGGCCGACGTCGGGCAGCGCGAACACGAACAGGACCAGCAGCGCGAGCGCCGGCACGTTGAGGAAGAACTGCACGTAGCCGAGCGCGATCGCCCGCAGGATCGGCACCGGGCTGACCCGGGCCGCGGTCACCAGCACGCCGAGGATCAGCGCGCCGACGCCGGCCACCACGGTCATCCAGACCGTGGTCCACACGCCGTCGAGCAGCGCGGGCAAGTTGTCGAGCAGGACGTTCACGCGCCGCTCTCCCTATCGGAGGCGTCCGCCGGGGCGCGCGCCCCGGCGGACGAGGGGATCAGGAACCCGGGACCGAACCGATGGCCGGCGGGGTCGGCGGGTCGGACTTCACGACCGTGCCGAGCGTGGCCTTCCAGACGTTCGCCCAGATGCCCTTGTCCTGGATCGACTTCAGCCAGGTGTTCACGAACGACTTCATCTGCGCGTCGTCGTGCTTGAGGCCGATGCCGTACGGCTCCTCGGTGAACGGGTTGCCGACCACCGTGATCGCCGGGTTCGCCTTGGCGTCGCTGGCCAGCAGCGTGATGTCCTGCACGTAGGCGTCGCCGCGGCCCTGGGTCAGCGCCTGGACGGCCTGCGGGTCGGTGCCGAACGAGATCACCTTGGCCGTCGGCGCCTGCTTCGGCACCTCGGTGACGGCCGGGGTGTTCGCGCCGACGATGACGGTCTTCCCGTCGAGGTCCTTGACGCTCTTGATCGCGGTGTTGCCGGTCTTCACGGCCACGGCCAGGCCGGACGAGAAGTACGGTCCGGCGAAGTCGACCTGCTTCGCGCGGTCGGTGGTGATCGTGTACGTGTTGAAGACGACGTCCACCGTGCCGTTGGCGAGCAGCGCCTCACGAGTCTCGGTGGCCGGCGGCACGATCTGGACGCTGGGCTTGCCGAGGATGTAGATCGCCAGCAGCTTGGCCAGGTCGGCGTCGAAGCCCTCGACGTTGCTGGGGTTGGACGGGTCCTGCTGGGAGAGCAGCGGAGCGTCCAGCGCCTCGGCGACGATCAGCTTGCCGCGCTTCTTGATCTTCTCCATCGTCGAGCCGGGCAGGATCGCCGCGACGTCGGCCACCGGAGCGTCCGAGTAGAGGTTGCTCGGAGCGGAACTGGCCGCGGGCGGAACCGCCGACGACGAGGAATCGTCGGAGTCGCCGCCGCAGGCGGTGAGTGCGAGCGCGACCGCAGCGAGCGCTGCGGTGAACAGCGTGGTCCGGCGAGCGGCCATCTGTATCCCTTTCAGTGACTGAGGACCTTGGAGAGAAAATCCCGGGCGCGGTCCGAGGACGGCCGGGTGAAGAACGCGTCGGGAGTGTCCTGCTCGACGATCTGGCCGGCGTCCATGAACACCACACGGTTGGCGGCCCGGCGGGCGAACCCCATCTCGTGGGTGACGACGACCATCGTCATGCCCTCGCGGGCCAGCTCGGTCATGACGTCGAGGACCTCGTTGACCATCTCGGGGTCGAGCGCGCTGGTCGGCTCGTCGAAGAGCATGACCTTCGGACGCATGGCCAGGGCCCGGGCGATCGCCGCCCGCTGCTGCTGGCCGCCGGAGAGCTGGGCCGGGTACTTGTCGGCCTGGTCGGCGATGCCGACCCGCTCCAGCAGCTCCAGGCCGTCCTTGCGGGCCCGGGCCTTCTGGACCTTGGTGACGTGGACGGGGCCGAGCGCGACGTTGTCGAGGATCGTGCGGTGGCCGAACAGGTTGAACGACTGGAAGACCATGCCGACCTGCGCGCGCAGCCGGGCCAGGGCCTTGCCCTCGCTGGGCAGCGGGGCGCCGTCGATGCGGATCTCGCCGGAGCTGAGCGACTCGAGCCGGTTGATCGTCCGGCAGAGCGTCGACTTGCCGGAGCCGGAGGGGCCGACGACCACGACGACCTCGCCGGACTCCACCGTGAGGTCGATGTCACGCAGCACGTGCGCCTCGCCGAAGTACTTGTTCGCGCCGAGTACCTCGATCATCGCGGTCACGCTGGACACCTCCCGTTCATTTTTGCGATTGCGGTGACACTAAGTCCAATTATCGAAACAAGTCAACGGACGATCGAACATTTAACATGGACCTGGTACAACGAAGGGGTGCAGCCTGACTCGTTCGCCCCGGACTCGCCGGGTGCCGTCCTGCGTCTGGTGCGCTCCGGACAGGCTTCCTCCCGTTCGGATATCGCCCGTATTACCCACGTTTCGGCGTCTACCGCGGCCACCCGGGTCGAAGCCCTGATCGATATCGGGTTGTTGCACGAGACCGGGGCCGGCCGCTCCCGGGGCGGCCGGCGTCCGCGCCGGCTCGAACTCCGCACCGACGCCGGGGTCGTGGCCGCCGCCGACCTGGGCGCGAACCACGCCACGCTGGCGCTGTTCGACTTCGGTGGCGCGCTGCTGGAAGAGCGCAGCCTGCCGATGGACATCGCCGACGGCCCGGAGCGGGTGCTGGGCTGGGTCGTCGAGCAGGTCCGCGCGCTGCGCACCGCGTCGGACGCCCCGCTGGCCGGGCTGACCGTCGGGGTGCCCGGGCCGGTCGACTTCCGGGCCGGCCGGGTCGTCTCACCCTCCCGGATGCCCGGCTGGAACGGTGCCGACGTGCCCGCGCTGACGAAGGCGCTGGTCGACGTGCCGGTGCTGGTGGAGAACGACGCGAACCTGATGGCGCTGGGGGAGTTCTCGGCCGCTCCCGACGGATGCGAGCACCTGGTCTTCCTGAAGGCCGGCTCGGGCATCGGCTGCGGCGTGATCGCGTCCGGCGCGCTGCACCGCGGGGCCCGGGGCGCGGCCGGCGACATCTCGCACGCGCCGGTCTCCGATCAGCAGGACGTGCCGTGCTCCTGCGGCCGGAACGGCTGTCTGGACGCCGTGGCCAGCGGTGCCGCGCTGGCCCGCAAACTCGCCGAAGCCGGCTTCGACGTCCAGGGGACGGCCGGGGTGGTGGAGATCGCGAAGAACGCCGAGCCGGTGTCGGCCCGGATGTTCCGCGACGCCGGCCGGGCCACCGCGGACGTGCTGGCCACGATCGTCAACTTCTTCAACCCGGACACGCTGGTGCTGGGTGGGCAGCTCAGCCAGGCCGAGCCGTACGTGGCGAGCATCCGGTCGACGCTGTACGAGCGGTGCCTGCCGATGGCCGTCGAGAAGCTGACGATCACGCCCAGCCGGGCGGGGCGCCGTACGGGCGTGATCGGTGGGGGGCAGTTGATGCTGGAGCATCTGTTCGACCCGAACCGGGTCAACGCGCTGGCCCAGGCGTAGCGGTTCCGGCCCGTTCTCGGCCGCTGAGTGAGGGCCGGGGCTGCGCTGATCGCCTCCCGGCGTTGGTCGCGCCGTGGGGCTGTCCTGCGAATCAGGTAGGCCGGATCGGCGTCGCGGTGAGAGATGCGGGAGGCCTGGTCGGTCACGATCCGCTCCGGCCGCGTCCGCATTCGGCCCTGGCCGGGGCACCGAATTCTCCTCCAGCAGCGGAGCTGCGGGGTGCCGGCGGTCAGCCGGACGGCCTTGTCCCGACGAACCACCCGAGCATCCGACCAGGCCGGTCAGCGACTCACAGGCCCTGGTGCAGGTGGGTCGGCGGCCTCGACCGGCCGGCGAGAGGCCGCGGCGCGCCCGGCGGCAGACCTGGGGCGGGAGGCGCGTTGGGCCGATTCTGCAGGGCATCGAGCTGCGGGCCTAGGTTCGCGCCCGGCTACCCAGGTGTGTCGCTGGGGCCGGGGGCATCGCGGGAACCACTACCGGCCGACTTCCGCCGCGGCCAGCGCCGACCTGGGCGCGCCCGGCCCGGTATGCGCGTCCGGGGGGCGGCGAGGCTGACCGAGGTCAGGGCCGTTCTGCGGCGGTGGGCAAGCCCCACGAGGCTCCCCGCGTGAACGCATGCCGACGTCGGCTGCACGACCGGAACGCGCCGCTCTACCTCGCCGCCGTCGCCGGCAGGCCCCGAGCCCGCCCCGAGCCCGCCCCGAGCCCGCCCCGAGCCCGCCCCGGGCCCGCACCGCGACCGGCGGCAACGGGCAGGCGGCCAGGTAGCGGGCGTCGCTCGAGGAAGGGTTGATCCCGCCTTCGACCGCGTGCCGCTGCTACGGTTCTGCGCCAACCGGCGGCAACGTGGGATACCGGCCATGACCCTGGAACCGGCTGACCGCATCGGCCACCACGACGCCGTGGCCGCCACGGCGGCCGCCCACCGGCGTTCGAACCCGAACCCCGTGGGCCGGGCCCGGGGCCGGGGCTCCGTCCGGGACCCGTTGGCTCGGCTGCTCGCGCGGACGGCCTCGATCACGGACCGGAACGGAGATGCGTCTCCGGCCTGGCCGGCGGTGCCCAGCAGCGCCCACGGCCGTCCCGCATCGGCCGCCAGATGAAGCATGCTGGCGGGCCCGACCACGGTCGAGCCGACCGGCGCGCCCCGTCACTCCGCAGGCCTGCGCCCGACGCCCGAACTCAGCAACGACCCGCGGCCACTCACCCGGCTTCGCCGGCGGCAACGCGGCCATCGGGCGCCGCCCGCCCGCTCGAAGAGCGGCCCGTCGCTACCGCCCGGCCTCCGTCGGCGTCTCCCCATAGACCAGGCGCAAGATCGCGTCGGTCAACGTATCGAGCACCTCGTCCTCGTCGTACTCGCCCGGATTCGCATACACGTCCGCGAACGTGATGACCCGCAAATTCACCGCCATCTTGGCGATCAGCGCCGGGGGCCCCGGCACGGTCCGGCCCGCCCGCGCGTCGCGCTCGATGCGGTCGCTGAAGTGCCCGCAGCCCTCGTCGACCAGGCGGTTACGGACGTGCTGCACCTCCGGGCCGGGATCCGGCGTGATGAACGCTTCGCGCAGCCAGCGACCGTCGATCTTCCAGCGGGCCAGCCCCGCGGCCAGCCCTCGGCGCAGCGCGGCCCGGTCGAGCCCCTCGGCGGCGAGCCACTCGGCCATCTCCAGGTCGGCCTCGGCGATGCCCTGGTCGACGACCGCGGCCAGCAGCGCCTGCTTGGACTCGAAGTAGAAGTAGAACCCCGAGCGCGCGATGCCGGCCGCACCGGCCAGCTCGTCGATCGTCACCTGGCTGATCGGCCGGTCGCGGAACACGGCCCGGGCGGCGTCGATCAACGCCTGTTCGCGCTGGTCGCCCTTCGTGGGGGCACGGCGGCTCTTCGTGGCTGGCACGGACCCCACGTTAACAGCAATCGACGTCACGTCTTTCATTTTCGACACAGTGTTGAGAATCCTCGGCGCGCCGTCTACGTTCGGCTCATGTCCTTTCGAACGCGCCTTGCGTTGCCCGTCGCCTGCTACGTGGTGCTCCTCGTCTCGGCGCTGCAGACCCTCGTCGTTCCGGTGGTCGCCGACATCCAGGCCGACCTCGGCGTCTCGACCAGCGCGGCCAGCTGGGTGGTGACCGCCAACCTGCTCGCGGCCGCGGTGTTCACCCCGCTGCTCGGCCGGCTGGGCGACCTCTACGGCCGCCGTCCGGTGATGCTCGGCGTGCTGACGGTCGTCCTGCTCGGCTCGGTGCTCGCCGCGGCCACGTCGAGCCTTCCGCTGCTGCTGGCCGGCCGGGTGGCCCAGGCGGCCAGCTTCGGCCTGTTCCCGCTGTCGATCGGCATGCTCCGCGAGGAGCTGCCGCCGCGGCGACTGACCGGTGCGATGGCCCTGGTCAGCGGCATGCTCTCGGTCGGCGCCGGGTTCGGCCTGGTGGTGACCGGCGTGCTGATGCGCCACGGCGGCGATTACCACGAGCTGTTCTGGCTGGCCGCCGCGCTCACCGCCGTCGGCCTGGCCGGCGTCTGGCTGCTGCCCCGGCGCGCGGGCGTGGCCACCGGCCGGCTCGACTGGGCCGGTGCGGCTCTGCTCGGCCTCGGCCTCGTGCTGCTGATCCTCCCGATGGAGGAGGGCAACGGCTGGGGCTGGGGCTCGGTCCGGGTGCTCGGCTGCCTGGCCGCCGCCGCCGTCGTCCTCGCGGTGTTCGTGCTGTTCGAGCGACGGATCGCGCACCCGCTGGTCAGCGCCCGGATGCTCAGCCACCGGCCGATCGTGGTGGCCAACCTCGTCGGCCTGTTCCTCGGCTTCTCGATGTTCGCGGTGTTCCTGGCCGTGTCCGCGCTGGTGCAGACCCCGCGCGGGATCGCCGGCTACGGCTTCGGCGCCTCGGTGCTCGCGGCGAGCCTCGTCTACCTGCTGCCCGGTACGGCCAGCGGGGTCATCTCGGCGCCGCTCGGCGGCCGGCTCGTCGCCCGCTTCGGCGCGAAGACGACGCTGATCGTCGCGGCCGTGCTGGCCGGCGTCGGCTTCGCGCTGCTGGCCGTGCTGCACTCGGCCACCTGGCAGGTGATCGTCGGGGCGCTGATCGTCAACAGCGCGGTCACGTTCGGGTACGCAGCCCTGCCCGCGCTGCTCATCGCCAACGTCGAGCCGGCCGAGACCGGCATCGCCAACAGCGTCAACTCGATCGCCCGCTCGGTCGGCATGTCGCTGGGCACCGCGTTCGTCGTCACGATGACGACCCGCAACCCCATCCCCGGCCCGGTCCCGCTGCCCCGTGAGGCGCAGTTCGTCGCGACGTTCGTCGTCGGGGCGGTGCTGGCGGCGGCGGCCGCCGTGCTGGTCGCCTGGGCCCTGCCCCGGGTTCGCGAGGTCGCGCTCAGCCCGCGCGAGGCCGAGGCCGACGAGGTGCTCGGAGCGGCCGGCCTGCCAATCCCGGCCCCGCGGTAGGCACATCGCGAGATGGCATCTTGACTTCCGGGACGAGCCGGGTCGAGGATCCTGGTCCATGAAGATCACAGCCGTCACGCCGATCCCGGTGACCGTCGAGCTCGGCCGCGAGCCCATGTCGTTCTCGTTCGTCCGGATCGAGACCGACGAGGGCCTGGTCGGGTACGGCGAGGCCTGCGACAGCTACGCCGCCACCTACGCCGGCGTGATCGGCGAGATCATCACCCAGGTGCTGTCGCCGCTGCTCGTCGGCCGGGAGTTCGTCGTCGTCGAACCGGTCGTCGAGCACCTGCGCCTGGCCACCCGGCGTCGGCTGGGCGAGAAGGGCGTCGCGGCTCACGCCCGCAGCGCGGTCGAGATCGCGCTCTGGGACCTCGTCGCCCAGGCCGCCGGACGATCGGTCAGCGAGCAGCTCGGCCAGGTCCGCGACCGGGTGAACGTCTACGCGTCCTCGACGTTCCTCGACGAGGGCCCGGCCCAGTTCCACGCCGACCTGCTCGCCCCGCTCCTGGAGCGGGGCGTCCGGTACGCGAAGGTCCGCGTCGGCCCGCGCTGGCAGCAGGACCTGCGCACGCTCACCGAGCTGCGCGACCTGCTCCCGGACGACCTCGAGCTGATGATCGACGGCAGCGACACGTTCACGCTGCCGACCGCGATGCAGGTCGCCGAGCGGCTGGGCGACCTCGGCATCCGCTGGTTCGAGGAGCCGATCCCGCAGGCCAACCGGGCGGCGATCGCGGCCCTGTCGGCCCGGTCGAGCGTCCCGATCGCCTACGGCGAGCACCTCTACGGACGGGAGGACATGCTCGACGCGCTGGCCAACGACGGCATCTCGGTCGTCCAGCCCGACGCCTCGACCTGCGGGATCGCCGAGGCCCGGGCCGTCGCCGGAATCGCGACGTTCTACGGAGCGCGGGTCGTGCCGCACATCTGCGCCGGTCCGGTCGCGCTCGCCGCCAACCTGGCGGTGGCGGCGTCGGTGCACAACATCAACCTGGTCGAGTACCCGTTCTTCCTGGAGCCGGCCTGGGAAGCGCTCGGGGGTGGCAAGCAGTTCGGCATCGAGGCGATCGAGGACGGCTCGCTCGCGGTCCCGTCCGGCCCGGGTCTCGGCGTCCGCCTGCCCGAGGACGCGGCCACGACGTACCCGTACCGGCTCCCCGGCACCCGGATCGTCGGGACTGTCGGCGGAGTGCTCGACCGCTTCGTCGGGGACCGCTGAGGGCCTCGGGCCCGTCGGGCTCAGGAAGGCAGTTCGAGGGCTCCGCTGAAGCGGAGCCCGTCGACCTCGACCCCGACCTGCTTCAGCAGCCGATCCCGGCTCGCCTCGGCCTGCCGCACCAGGTCGTCCCGGTCGACGCCGAGCACCGCGCCGTTCCACTTCCGCGGTACCCCGTCGACGACGACCGCGGTGACGTCCTGCGACTCGGCGTAACTGGCCACCGCACCGAGGTGGGACGCGATCGGGCGCAGCCGGGCCAGTGAGAACACGGTCAGGTCGGCCTTGGCGCCCGGCCGCAGCACGCCGATCGTCCCGTCCAGACCGGCGGCCCGGGCCCCGCCGACGGTCGCCGCCCGCAGCGCGTCCCGGACCCCGTACGGCCGCGGGGCATCCGCGGAACCGGCCTGGGCGGCCGCGTAGGCCTGGCCGCGCTGGGTGATCAGCAGCGTGCGCAGCTCGCCGAGCAGGTCACTGCCGTACTCGAACTCGTTGTCGGTGCTGATCGCCTCCTGGACGCCGAACCGGTTCGCGGTGAGCACCGGGCCGGCGACCGCGAGCCCGTAGTGCGGATCCGACCGGGGCACCAGCGCGATCGCCGCCCCGCTGTCGGCGATCGCCCGCCAGTGGGCGTCGGCCAGGCCCAGGACGTGGTCGAGCGTGACGTGCGGGCCGAGCAGCTCCGGCGTCATCACCGCGTCCAGGTCGCCCATCCCGGCGATCGTCTCGGCGACCAGCCCGAGCCCGTTCTCGGCCGCGAACGTCAGACCCGCCACCGAGGGGAACAGCTCCATCAGCCGGACGTCGATCCGCGGGTCGTCGGCCGTCGAGTCCCGCAGGTCGAGGACGGCCCGGTGCAGGTGGGCGTCCGGCTGACCCAGGCCGACCCCGGCCGCCACGACCGCGCGCAGCCCCGCTTCGCGGAGCGCGCCGACGACCGCCTGCCCGTGCTCCAGGCTCCGGACGTTGTGGCTGTTGTCGACGATCGTCGTGACGCCCTGCTCGATCGCCCGCACGGCTGTGACGCGTTCCCCGATCGCGACGTCGTCGGGCGTCATCAGCGGGGCCAGCGTGGTGTGGGTGAGGTTCAGGTAGGCCATGATGTCGCTGTCCGGCGAGATCCCGCGCAGCGCGCCCTCCCAGGCGTGCACGTGCCCGTCGACGAGCCCCGGCGTGATCACGGTGCCGGTGGCGTCGACGACCAGCGCGCCGGCCGGCGCCGAGGCGCCCGCGCCCGGCCCGACCGCGGTGATCGTGGGGCCGGTGACGACGACGTCGCCGACGAAGTCGCCCACCGCCGGGTCCATCGTGATGACGCTGGCGCCGGTGAACACGACGGTCCGGCCCGGCGTCCACTCGTCCGGGACGTGCCGATCAGTCATCTCCACTGCGTTCCTCCGAGGGTCGGTGCTGTCCTCTCACCCTGGAACGGGCCGGGAGCGGCCGTCACCCCTCGTTTGCGGGGTACGCGAACACGGTGGCCACGAGTTCGCCCCGGCTGCTCACCCCGACCTTGGCGAAGATCGTTTTGAGGTAGTCCCGCACCGTGTGCGGCGAGAGGAACAGCTCGGCCGCGATCTCCTGGCTGGTCAGCCCGCGTGCCACGGCCCGGGTGACCTGCTGCTCGCGCGGGGTGAGCGCGTGCGCGGCGACGAGGATCGGGGCGATCTGTTCCGCGCGGGCGGGTTCCACGGTCACCGCGGTCGGCCCGGGGGAGCCGTCCGGCCCGCGCAGCCGGGACGCGTGCAGGGAGAGCCAGCGCCCGGACGCGGCCCGCAGCCGGGTGACCGCGGGACCGGGGTCCCGGCCGAGCACGACCGCGGTGGCCCGGGCCGTGATCGCGTGCACCGGGGTCATCGTGGCCGGGAACGCCCGCCAGTCCGGGCCGCCGATCTCCGCGAACAGAATCTCGGCCTGGGCGTCGAGCGAGAGCAGCGTGCCGCGGGCGTCGAACAGCGCGGTGCCGGGGCCCGCGGGCGCGGCCGGGCTCCGCGTCCCGGCCGCGAACGCCCGCAGCGCCCGGGCGACCGGCGGGACGATCTGCTGGATCTGTTCGCGGTCACCGGCGGTGAACGGCGCGCGCGAGCGTTCCCGGTACAGGTCGAGGACGCCCCAGGTCGTGGTGCCGAGCCGGAACGCGGCCCGGAGCTCGTCGCCGTAGCCCTGCGGAGCCAGGTACTCGCGGAAGCGGGCGCTGCTGGCCGGCCGGTTGCCGGTGACGTCGTAGAGTGTCCCGACGCCCGGGGAGCTGCGGGCCACGTCCCGGAAGAGCAGGGCGTCCTCGACGAGGCACTCCCGTTCCCAGTAGGACTCGCAGTGGCCGGTGCCGATGTTCTCCACCCGGACGGCGCTGGTGCCGAGCAGGGTGGCCGGGTCGGTGGCGAACCAGGCCGCGCCGTCGAACGGGACCAGGTCGTGCAGCTGATCGGAGACGGCCTCGAACAGCGCCACCTCGGAGCTCGCGACCCGGCAGGCCCGGACCACCGCGTCGACCTTCGCGTTCACGGCGTTCCTCCTCCGGCCGGTTCGTCCAGACTAGGACGTCGCGGTCCGAGCCCGCTCCTCCCGGCGGGTGGCCAGGCGGATGGCGGCCACCCCGGCCACCACGCCGAGCACCGCGCAGGCCGCGACGACCACCCCGGGTGCGTGCAGGTCCAGCGCGGTCACGATCGCGAACCCGTCGAACAGCGAGATCAGGACGAACCCGACGTGGCCGATGAACGCTACCTCCCAGGCCGCCGGCCGATCGCGGAGTGCCGCCGTCGCACCCCGGATCCGCCAGAGGAGATACAGCCCCAGCAGCGCCAGGCCGCCGAACGTCAGCCGCTTGGCGGTCGGGAGTCCGCTCCAGTCGACGAGGATCACCGCGATCAGCGCGGCCACCGCGATGGGACCGGCCACCGCGAACGTCAGGAATCCGGGCGACCGGACCGATCGCGGGAGCCGGGCGACCACAGTGCACCCGGCGACGAAGCAGGCGATGGCGGCGACCGCGTGCACACCGATCAGGAGGTCGTGCATGAGCCCAGTGTCCGGCGCCCCGCCCGCCCGCAACACCCCCGATTCGACGCCAATTCAGCGATCCGTGCACCGCAGCGTCGGGACCGTAGACGACGGTGAAGTCGCCGCTGATCCGGGTGGCCGGCCGCGGGGTCGCAGCCGGTCCGGCGACGCGGTGGCCACCGCGGTACCTCGCCGACGATCGGCGGTGGAGCGTCCCAGTCCAGCACGGCGCGGAGCCGCTCGCGGCCCGCGGCACCGCCGCCGCCCCCATCCGTGGTTAGCGCGAGCGTCTGTCCAGCTCGACCGTTGACCAATCGTCGCCGACGAGCGACCGTCGGTAGGCACCTGAGCACATGAACCAAAGGAGTGTCATGTCTCGAACGCCGTCCGACGTCACCACATCCTGGCTCCACGACTTCGAAGCCGCGCTCGCCGCCCGCGACCCCGACCGCGTCGCCGCGCTCTTCGCCCCCACGAGCTTCTGGCGCGACCTCGTCGCGTTCACCTGGAACATCACCACCGCCGAGAACCGCGCGGGCGTGCGCGACCTGGCCGCCGCGACCTCGGCCGCCGCGTCGAACTTCCGCGTCACCGAGGCCGAGGACGTCGACGGCGTCCCGACCGCGTACTTCACGTTCGAGACCGCCGTCGGACGCGGCTCCGGCCTGTTACGGCTCACCGACGAGGGTGCCTTCACGCTGCTGACGACGCTCGACGAGCTGAAAGGCCACGAGGAGACGCGCCCGAAGGGCGTGGACCACGGCGCCCGGAAGGACCGCGTCACCTGGACGGAACGCCGCACCGCCGAGCTCGAGAACCCGCACCCCGAGGTCGTGGTCATCGGCGGCGGCCAGGGTGGCATCGCGCTGGGGGCGCGGCTGCGCCAGCTCGGCATCGACCACCTGGTCGTCGACAAGCACGAGCGCCCCGGTGACCAGTGGCGCAGCCGCTACAAATCCCTCTGCCTGCACGACCCGGTCTGGTACGACCACCTGCCGTACATCCCGTTCCCGACGAACTGGCCGGTGTTCGCGCCGAAGGACAAGATCGGCGACTGGCTCGAGATGTACACCCGGGTCATGGAGGTCAACTACTGGGGCTCCACGACGGCCACGAACGCCCGCTGGGACGACGTCGAGAAGGAATGGACGGTCACCGTCGACCGCGCGGGCCAGACCGTCGTGCTGCACCCGAAGCACCTCGTCTTCGCCCTCGGGGTGTCGGGGAAGCCCAACGTGCCGGTCATCCCGGGGCAGGACGTGTTCGCCGGCGAGCAGCACCACAGCTCGCAGCACCCGGGGCCGGACGCGTACAAAGACCGGAAGGTCGTCGTCATCGGGTCGAACAACTCGGCGTTCGACATCTGCGGCGCGCTCTGGGAGGTCGGAGCCGACGTCACGATGGTGCAGCGCAGCTCGACGCACATCGTGCGGTCGGACTCGCTGATGGAGATCGCGCTCGGCGACCTCTACTCCGAGCGGGCCGTGGCCGCGGGCGTCACCACGCACAAGGCCGACACGATCTTCGCGTCGCTGCCCTACCGGCTGCTGCCGACCGTCCAGATCCCGGTCTACGAGGCGATCGCCGAGCACGACCGGGACTTCTACCAGCGGCTGGAGAAGTCCGGCTTCCGCCACGACTGGGGCGACGACGGGTCCGGGTTGTTCCTGAAGTACCTGCGCCGCGGATCGGGCTACTACATCGACGTCGGTGCGGCCGAGCTCGTGGCGAGCGGCGAGGTCAAGCTGGCCCAGGGTCAGGTGGTCGAACTGACCGAGCACGGCGTGCGGCTCGACACCGGCCAGGAGCTACCGGCCGACGTCGTCGTCTACGCGACCGGCTACAGCTCGATGAACGGCCTGGCCGCCGACATCGTCGGCCAGGAGATGGCCGACGCCGTCGGCAAGGTGTGGGGGCTCGGCTCCGACACGACCAAGGACCCGGGCCCGTGGGAGGGCGAGGAGCGCAACATGTGGAAGCCCACCCGGCAGGAGGGGCTGTGGTTCCACGGCGGGAACCTGCATCAGTCGCGCTACTACTCGCTCTACCTCGCGCTGCAGCTCAAGGCCCGGCTGGAGGGCATCCCGACCCCGGTCTACGCGCTGGCCGAGGTGCACCACACGTCCTAGGGAGAGACCTGGGTCCCGGGGGCGACCTCGGGACCCGGGCTCCGGCTCCGACGACGTCCGGGCGCCATACCCGGCATAACCTACGTTCTCTACACCTGGCGCCCGAAGGAGTTCACCATGGCGGTTCTCGACACGTTCTCGCTGGCCGGCAAGCGGGCCGTCGTCACCGGCGGCAGCCGGGGCATCGGCAAAGCGCTCACCCGGGGCCTGGCCGAGGCCGGGGCCGCGGTCGCGATCATCAGCCGGGACGCCCAGGTGGCCGCGCACACGGTCGAGGAGCTGCGGGCCGAGGGACACGACGTCTCCGCGGTCACCGGCGACCTCACCGCCGGACCGGGCCTCATCGACGCCGCCGCCGACGCCCTCGGCGGCCTGGACGTCCTGGTCAACAACGCCGGCGCCTGCATCCACAAGCCGGCCCTCGAGGCCACCGACGACGAGTGGGACGCGGTGTTCGACCTCAACGTCAAGGCGCTGTGGCGCAGCAGCCGGGAAGCCGCCCGGCACCTGACGCCGGGCGGCGGCACGATCATCAACGTCGGATCGATGTCCGGGTACATCGTGAATCGCCCGCAGCCGCAGGCCGCGTACAACGCGTCCAAGGCCGCGGTGCACCACCTGACCAAGTCGCTGGCCGCCGAGTGGGCGCCGCTGGGCATCCGGGTCAACGCGCTCGCGCCCGGTTACGTCAACACCGAGATGGCGCCCGTCGACCGTCCGGAGTTCCGCCGGTACTGGATCGAGGACGCCCCTCAGCAGCGCTATGCCCGGCCGGAGGAGATGGCGCCGGCCACCGTGTTCCTGGCTTCGGAAGCGTCAGCGTTCATGACCGGTTCGATCCTCGTCATCGACGGCGGCTACACGGTCTTCTAGCGTGACCGCGCCGGTCATGATCGCGACGGCCTCGGCCATCGTGTGGGACTGCGGCGTGATCACCCCGGCCCGCCGTCCCAGCCGCTGGATGTGGATCCGGTCGGCCACCTCGAACACGTGCGGCATGTTGTGGCTGATCAGGATCGTCGGGAGCCCGCGCGACCGGACCTCTTCGATCATCCGCAGCACCTGGCCGGACTCGCGGACGCCGAGCGCGGCGGTCGGCTCGTCGAGCACCAGGACCTTGCTGCCGAACGCGGCCGCCCGGGCCACCGACACGGCCTGCCGCTGACCGCCGGAGAGCGTCTCGACCGGCTGGGCCATGTTCTGCAGGGTCCCGATGCCGAGGTCGCTCAGCGCGGTGGCGGCCTCGTCGCGCATGCCCTTCTTGTCGAGCATCCGGAACACGCTGCCGAGCACGCCGGGCCGCCGGCGTTCCCGGCCCAGGAACAGGTTACTCGCGATGTCGAGGGCGGGCGCGACCGCGAGGGTCTGGTAGACGGTCTCGATGCCGGCCGCCCGGGCGTCCAACGGGCCGCGGAAGTGCACCTCGTCGCCGTCGATGCGGATCTCGCCGGCGTCCGGGGTGAGCGCACCGGTCAGGCACTTGATCAGCGTCGACTTGCCGGCGCCGTTGTCGCCGATGACTGCGAGCACCTCGCCGGGGTAGAGGTCGAGGTCGACGCCGTCCAGGCCGATGACCCGTCCGAACGTCTTGACCAGGCCGCGGGCCGAGAGGACCGGTTCGGGGCTCATGCCTTCACCCTCCGGATCCACTGGTCGATCGCCACCGCGGTGATGACCAGCAGGCCGACGGCGAGCACGCGCCACTGGTCGTCGACCCCGGCCAGCGACAGGCCACTGCGGAACGCGCCGACGATCAGCGCGCCGAGCAGCGTGCCCAGCAGCGCCCCGCGTCCGCCGAACAGGCTGGTGCCGCCGATGACGACGGCCGTGATGCTCTCCAGGTTCGCGTCGACGATCGCGTTCGGGCTGGCTGCCCCGGCCCGTCCGATCAGGATCCAGGCGGTCAGGCCGTAGATCGCCCCGGCCACGACGTAGACGCTGATCAGCACGCGGTTCACCCGGATACCGGCCAGGTGGGCGGCCTCCTTGTCGTCCCCGACCGCGTAGACGTGCCGTCCCCAGGCGGTGTTGGCCAGCGCGAACCCGACGCCGACGTAGAGCAGCAGGACGATCACGACGCCCCAGCTGATCCGCCAGCGCCCGGCCCCGAACGTCTCGCCGGTCCAGTTGAGCAACCCGGGCAGCTTGTCGGCCTGGACGCTCTGCCCGCTCGTGTACAGCAGGCCGATGGCCGTGAAGACGCTGAGCGTCCCCAGCGTGACGATGAACGGCGGCAGCGCGATCCGGGTGACCAGCGTGCCGTTGACCAGCCCGGCCACCACGCCGAGCCCGATCGCGACCAGCACCGCGAGCACGCCCGGGATGCCGTTGTTCTCGGCCAGCTTGGCTCCGACCATCATCGCCAGGATCGTCACCGCCCCGACCGAGAGGTCGATGCCCGCGGTGAGGATGATCAGCGTCTGGCCGACCGCGAGCGCGCCGATCACCGCGACCTGCTGGAGCAGCAGCGACAGCGACGCGGGCTGGGCGAACCGGGGGTTGAGCGCCGAGAACACCGCGAACGCGATGATCAGGACCAGCAGGGGGCTGATCGCCGGGTAGCCGTGCAGTAGGTGCTGCACGCGCTGGAGCGGTGACCGGCGGCGGAGCGCGAACTGCTCGGCCGCCGTCTGGATCGTCGCGGTCACGACTTGCCCCAGCAGAGCTCGGTGCCCTTGGTGGTGTCGATGCTCTCGACGCCGGTCGCGGCCTTGTCGGTGACCAGCGCGACGCCGGTGTCGAAGAAGTCCTTGCCGCTGGTGACCGACGGCTTCTTCCCGCCGGTGGCGAGCTGCTTGATCGCCTTGACCCCGAGCTGGGCCATCTTGATCGGGTACTGCTGCGAGGTCGCGCCGATCACGCCGTCCTTCACCTGCTGCACTCCGTCGCACCCGCCGTCGATCGAGACGACGAGCGGATTCTTGACGCCGGCGGCCTCCAGGGCCTTGTGCGCGCCGACGGCGGCCGGCTCGTTGATCGTGTAGACGACGTTGATCGCCGGGTTCTTGGCCAGGCACCGTTCCATCGCGGTGCGGCCGCCGTCCTCGGCGCCGGTCGTCGGCTCGTTACAGACGATCTGATACGTGCCGCCGCTGTATTTCCCGGACTTGGCCTCGTCGCCGTTCTTCATCTTGTCGCCGGTCGGGATGCCCATTCCGGTCAGGAAGCCCTGGTCGCGGTTGTAGTCGACCGAGACGATCTTGTCGTTGAAAAGGTCGAGCATCGCGATCGTGGCCGGCTTGCCGGCGAGTTGTGCGGCCGTCCATTTGCCGATCAGTTCGCCGGCCCGGAAATTGTCGGTGGCGAACGTGATGTCGACGGTGTCCGGCGGATCCGGGGGAGTGTCCAGCGCGATCACGTAGAGCCCGGCCTCGCGGGCCTTCTTGATCGCCGGGTTGACGCCGGGGCCGTTCGTCGTGATCAGGATGCCTTTGTCGCCCCGGGCGATGGCGTCCTCGATCGCCTGCACCTGGGTCTGCTCGTCGCCGTCTTCCTTGCCGGCGGCGATCGTGAGCTTCACGCCCTCGGCCTTCGCGGATTCCTTGGCGCCCTGCTGCATCGTGACGAAGAACGGGTTCGTCGAATTCTTCGTGATCAGGGAGACCGACACTTCGTCGTCGCCGCTGCCGCTGTCTCCACAGGCGGCGGAGGCCAGTAGGAGGGCGGTCGCGATGAGAACACTCGAAACACGTCGATTCATTGTCCTGCTCCTTCGCCTGACAACGTTGTCGGCGAGTCTCGACTTTCTGAATCGGTGGAGTCAATACGCAGGTCTGAGTTGGATTTAATTGGTCTCCACAGTGTTGACAACGTTGTCGGGATAGGACATATTCGGCGGCCATGGAGCCCGCCCAGCCCCGTCGCCGGGCGACGCTGCGGGACGTGGCCCGGCTGGCCGCGGTCAGCCCGAAGACCGTCTCCCGGGTCGTCAACCACGAGCCGGGCGTCACCGCGGCGAAGGTCGCGGCGGTCACGGCGGCGATCGATCAGCTGGGCTACCGCCCCAACGTCACGGCCAGCGCGCTGCGCCGGGCCAACGGGCGTACGGCGACGATCGGCGCGGTGCTCGAGGACGTCGCCAACCCGTTCTCGTCGGCGCTGCACCGGGCGATGGAGGACGTCGCCCGCGCCCGGGGCGTCTCGATCCTGTCCGGCAGCGTCGACGAGGATCCGGCCCGGGAACGGGCGCTGATCAGCACGTTCTTCGGGCGTCAGATCGACGGCCTGGTGATCGCGGCGGCCAGCGACAACCAGGCCTACCTGACCACCGAGATGCTCGG
This sequence comes from Cryptosporangium phraense, assembly GCF_006912135.1. Taxonomy (NCBI): domain Bacteria; kingdom Bacillati; phylum Actinomycetota; class Actinomycetes; order Cryptosporangiales; family Cryptosporangiaceae; genus Cryptosporangium; species Cryptosporangium phraense. Next base: position 68,701 of record NZ_VIRS01000029.1, read on the forward strand.
CGGCACCCCGGTGGTGTTCGTCGACCGGCCGCCGATCGGCGTCCGGGCCGATGCCGTGCTGATCGACAACCGGGCCGGCGCGCGGCAGGCCGTCGAGCACCTGATCGCGGCCGGTCATCGCGCGATCGGCTACGTCGGCGACCTGCGGTCGATCGCCACCGCCCAGGACCGTCTCCAGGGCTACCGGGACGCGCTGGCCGGCGCGGGGATCCGTCCCGACCCGGGCCACGTGGTCGAGGACCGGCACACCGAGGACGCGGCCGAGCGGGCCGTGCACCGGCTGCTCGACGGCCAGGCGCCGCCGACCGCGCTGTTCACCGCGCAGAACCTGGTGACGATCGGCGCGATCCGGGCGTTGCGGGCCCGGGGACGCCAGCGGTCGGTCGCGCTCGTCGGCTTCGACGACTTCCCGCTGGCCGACCTGCTGGAGCCCGGGGTGACGGTGGTGGCGCAGGACCCGTCGGCGATGGGCGCGCTGGCCGCGTCGCTGATCTTCCGCCGCCTCGACGGTGAGGTCTGGCCGCCGGTCGTCCACACGATCCCGACCCGCCTGATCCCCCGAGGCTCGGGCGAGATCCGCCCGGGCTAGCGAGTGTCCTGTAAGTGGTTGAGCTGCGGCTTCTGGTAGCCGTGTGGCGTGGTGGGTAGTGGAGAGCCGACAGATCGGGCCGGACCGGTGCCCCGTGGCGTGACCTGCCCGAACGCTACGCGAAACGCATGGCCTACTTCCGGTCAGAACCCATCTTCGCCGCGATCGTGCTCTGACTCCGATGACTTACAGGACACTCGCTAGCCGGTCTCCCGGTGGGGCCAGCGGAGGCGGGTGAGCAGGAGGACCTGGAGCAGGCCGAGCAGGTAGCCGCCGACGCTGTCGGTCAGCCAGTGCCACCCCAGATACGTGGTCCCGACGAACACCAGCACGCCGGGCAGCCACCGCAGAACCGCCCGGGCAACCGGCGGCCAGGCCACCAGAAACGCCAGCACCGCGTAGTACACCAGCCCGTTGCTGACGTGCCCGGACGGATACTCCACCGCCGGATCCCCACTGAACATCGCGATCGAGCCATGGTGCGGGGCGCCCCGGGACGTCCACTGCTTCAGCACCTCGATCAGGACGCTGTTCACCGCCCCGGCGACGACCGCGAGCGCCAGCGGGCGGGGCGTCCGCCACCGGATCGACAGCACGGCCGCCACGACCAGCACCAGCGGCAACGCGATACCGCGCTGACCGAGCAGGTCGAACCCGACCAGGATCGTGTGCAGCCAGTGCGGCCGGTGGGCGTCAGCCCAGTCGCGCACCGCCCGGTCGACGTCCAGGATCGGCGGCCACCAGACCAGCGCGGCGGTGAGCGCGACGAAGCCCGCGGCCAGCAGGCCTTCCGCCCACCAGCGCCGCGGTGCCCGCCCTCGGCCCGGTTCAGCCGGCGAGGAAGCGCTCCAGGTGAGTGACCACGAAGCGGTGGTCGTCGACCTGGGGTAGCCCCGACACCGCGACCGACCCGATGCACCCGGCCCCGGCGACGATCAGCGGGAACGCCCCGCCGTGGGCCGCGAACCGCCCGGTGTCGAGCCGCGAGTCCGTGTCGAAGTCCCCGCCGTCGGCCCGGAACAGGCTGCCGACGTAGTACGACGAGTGCCCGTACCGCTCGACGACCGCGGCCTTGCGGCGCAGCCAGCCGTCGTTGTCGGCCGAGGCGCCGGGCAGGGCGGCGTGGAACAGCTGCTGGGCACCGCGCCGGATCGCGATCGCCACCGGCAGCCGCTCGGCGGAAGCGGCGGCCCGCAGCGCACTGCCGAGCTCCCACGCCGTGTGCTCGTCGAAGCGCGGGAAGACCAGGCGCTCCTCCTCGGCCAGCAGCGTCTGCAACTCGCTCATACGGTCACGACCTCTCCGGTGCGGGCGCTGACGCGGGCCGCGTCCAGCACGACGGCAGTGGCGACGGCGTCGGCCGGGTCGACCGGCGGCGGGCCGTCGCCGCGGACCGCGGCCGCGAAACGCGGGTAGAACGTATCCCAGCGACCGCGCTCGGTCGGCCGCACGCCGGAGGAGCCGGCCGAGTACACGGTCCCGGAACTCTCCGCCGGCTCCACGCCCCACTCTTCCGGCGGCGCCCCGGCGATGAGCTGCGCCTCCTGGCCGTCGCTGGCCGCGACCACATACGTCCCCTCGGTACCGGTGACCCGCCACCGGGGGCCGGGCGCGAACTGACTCCAGCTGCCCCACAGGTGCGAGCGCGCGCCGGAGGCGTGCGTGAGCGCGACGAACACGTCGTCGTCGAGCCCGGAGTCGCGGTCGCGCAGCTCGGCGTAGACCGACCGGACCGGGCCGAGCAGGAACAGCGCCTGGTCGACCAGGTGGCTGCCGAAGTCGAGGAGCGTGCCGCCGCCGGCCGCGCCGGGGCCGTCCTGCGGCGCGTAGCGCTCGAAGCGGGACTCCAGCCGGGTGACCGTGCCCAGCGTCCCACCGTCGACCAGCGCCCGGACCGTGCGGAAGTCCGAGTCCTCCCGCCGGTTCTGGTACGGGCTCAGCGCCAGCCCGAGGCTCGCGGCCAGCGCGACCGACGTCCGCGCGGCCTCGGCGGTCAGCGCGAACGGCTTGTCGCAGACGACGGCCAGCCCGAGCCGGAGCGCCTCGTCGGTCAGCGCGCTGTGCGTGTCGGCCGGCGTCGAGATCGCGACCGCCTCGGCACCGAGGTCGGCCAGCTCGGTCAGGCTCGCCACCGTCGGAGCGCCGGGAACTTCCTGTCCGACGAGCGCCCGGCGCTCGTCCGAGGAGGTCAGGACGCCGATGAGCTCGCATTCCGGCGCGGCCAGGAGCAGCGGGGCGTGGAAGTACCGGGCACCGAAGCCGTACCCGACGAGCCCGAATCGCACAGCAGTGGTCATGAACGCACCCTAACCACCGGGATCGCTAGCATCAGCGGTGTGATCTCGGACGTCGGTGACGTGGGTGCGCTGGCCGCCCGGTTCTTCCCGGCCGCGAGCGACGCCTGCCCGACGTTCGTCGAGGACTCCGGCTGGCAGCCGATCGTCGACGGGGTCGACTACTTCCGGGAGCTGACCGAGCTGCTCGACCGGGTCGGCCCGGGCGACGGCCTCTACATCGCCAGCTACTCGGCCGACCCCGACCTGGACCTGACCGGGCGGAACGAGCGCCCGTTCACCGACATCCTGGCCGAGAAGGCCGCCGACGGCGCCGACGTCCGGGTGGTGCTGAGTGCGGCCGAGTACTCCGGGGGCGTGCCCTGGCTGCCGTTCGGGCCGTTCCGGGCCAACGTCGTCGCGGCCCGGGCGATGCGGGACTGGCGCCCGACCACCCGGGACGTCGCCGAGCCGCCGCTGCTCAAGAACGTCCTGCTGGACTGGTCCGGGCCGGTGCTGGGCTCCAACCATCAGAAGCTCGTCGTGTTCTGCCTCGGCGGGGTCGTGACGGCGTTCGTCGGCGGTCTCGACTTGCTGCCCAGCCGGTGGGACGCCTCGCCGCACGACCGGCTCCGGCTGCGTCAGTACCGGTGGGGATGGCACGACGCGGCCGCGCGGCTGACCGGGCCAGCGGCCGAGCGCGTCCACGAGGTCTTCCGGAGCCGCTGGGAGAACGCGGCCAAACTGCCGCCGCGCTTCATCGCCAAGGTCATCCCGCGGCGCTACTTCACGTTTCCGCGCGGCGGCATCACGGTGATCAACCCGCCCGACGCTCCGCCGACCGTGCCGCCGATCGCCGCCCAGCCGCCGCAGCCGACGACCGGCGTCGCGTTACGGGTGCTGCGCTCGTACGCCCCGTGGCGGGTGTACCGCCGGATGGGCTGGCGCCGGCTGCGCACGCCGGTCGTCGTCCGGACCGGCACCCACGAGGTCTACGACACGCTGATCACCGCGATCCGGGCCGCCCGCCGCTACATCTACCTGGAAGACCAGTACTTCCACGAGTCACCCGGGGGCAACCGCCACTTCGAGCTGTTCGGCGAGCTGCGGGCGGCGGCCGAGCGCGGGGTGAAGGTGATCCTGGTCGGGTCCGGCCGCCGCGACCCGGCCGACGGCGGCGACAGCACGGTCCGCCCGGTGATCACCGGCGACCTGAGACGGCACGTCATCCGCAAGCTGCCGCCGGCGGCCCGGCTGAACGTCGTCATGTACCGCGTCCGGGACCTGACCGTGCACACCAAGCTGATGCTGATCGACGACGTGTTCGCCTCGATCGGCTCGGCGAACTTCTTCAGCCGGTCGATGGTCGGCACCGACAGCGAGCTGACCTGCGCGATGGTGACGACCGGCTCGGCCGTGACCGACCTGCGGGTACGCCTGTGGGCCGAGCACCTGCGGACGCCGGTCGTGCCCGAGCTCGCCGACCTGGACACCGCGCTCGGCATCTGGCGCCGTGAGTGGCTGGCCCCCGGTCAGGCGCCCGACACCTGGCGCCGGGCCGGTGCTCCGGAGGGCTTCGCGCCGACCGAGCAGGTGCTGCTCGCGGCCCGGTATTCGCGCTGGGCCCGTCGTTAAAGGGGTCATAAGACTCAACAAAATGCAGGGCTACGGGGTGCGTGGGGCCCGGAACGGTGAGTCAGGGTTCCCCTATGGGTTCTGCTCGTCGTCCGATGGCCGTGCTTGGAGCGGTGGTAGCCGTACTCGGCCTGGCTCTGTTGCCCGGTGGGGGTGCCACGGCGGCGCCGTCGCCCGCGGACGCCGAGCGGCAACTGCAGGCTCTCGGCGTCCAGATGGATCACGTCAACGAGCAGGCGAACAGCGCGCGGGTGCAGCTGAAGCGCGCGAAAGCGCAGCAGGTGGGCCTGCAGCGGCAGCTGGCGGCCTCGCAGGCCGCGCTGGACGCGGCCCAGGACCAGGTGGGCGAGATTGCGCAGGCGGCCTACCGGGACGGCCGGCTGCGGCCGGGGGCCTCGCTGCTCGAGGGCGGGCCGGGCGACCTGCTCGACCGGATGGCCACGCTGACCTGGCTCAGCGACCAGCAGCGGACCACGCTCGCCCGGGCCAGGACCCGGCAGGCGGACTACGACGATGCCCGGGCGCGCGTCGACCTGCAGGTCAAGACCGCGACGCGGTTGCAGAAGCAGCTCGACGGCCGCAAGGCCGAGCTGGCCCAGCAGGTCACCAAGTGGGAGCGGATCAAGCGGACGGTGACCCCGAAGCCGACGCCGAAACCGGAGCGCTCGGGTTCATCTTCATCTTCGTCCTCGTCCGGCCGCCCGCCGGCGACTTACGACGGGCCCGCGACCGGGAACGGCGCCCGGGTGGCCCGGTTCGCGCTCGCCCAGCTCGGCGAACCGTACGTCTTCGGCGCGGCCGGGCCCAACGCCTGGGACTGCTCCGGCCTGACCGAGATGGCCTGGGCCCAGGCCGGCGTCTCGCTGCCACACTCGGCGCACCTGCAGTACTACCAGATCCGGCACGTGTCCCGGTCGAACCTGCAGGCCGGTGACCTGGTCTTCTTCTATGGCCTCGAGCACGTCGGCGTCTACATCGGCAACAACCAGGTCGTGCACGCGCCGCAGCCGGGCGAGTCGGTCAAGATCACCAGCATCAACTACATGCCGTTCTCCGGAGCCGGGCGTCCCTGATCACCGGACGAGCGGTCCGGTGCCTCCGTCGCGGTAGACCCACCGGCCGCCGATCCGGTCGAACGTACTGCGTTCGTGCTGCTCCACCCGTTCGCCGTCGGCCGTCCGCGCGATCGCGCGGAATTCGACGACCCCGGTGTCGTCGTCCGGCCCGCCGTCGACCGTGTCGACGATCTGCAGGGCGCGCCAGGTCAGTCCGACGTCCAGAGCGAGGTGATCGGGCCTGGTCGACGGATGCCAGGTGGCCAGCAGGTACGGCGCCAGCCCGCGGGCGAACGCGCTGTACCGCGACCGCATCAGCGCCTCGGCGGTGGGCGCCGCGCCGCCGCGGTGGAACGGCTCGCAACACTCCGCGTAGGGCCGGCGCGAACCGCAGGGACACATGCCGGTCAGGCTACTGGTCAGAGCGCGAACTGGTCCCGGGGCGCCTGGCTGAGCGGGCGCCAGACGGCCAGCACGCCGACCGCGACCACGGCCGCCGCCGCGGGGGCCACCGCGGTGACCCCGGCGGCGTCGGCCAGGAACCCGGCGGCGAGCGCGCCCAGCGGGAGCGCGCCCCAGACCAGGAACCGGTGCACGGCGGTCACCCGGCCGAGCATCTCGTCCGGCACCGCGGCCTGCCGGAACGAGAGCGCGACGATGTTGAACAGCGTGGCCGCCGCGCCCCAGACGGCCAGCGCGAGCGCGGTGACCGGCCAGGTCGGGAACACTCCGACGGCCAGGAACGCGGCCGCGATGACCGGGCCCGCGGCCAGGCAGATCGCCCGGCGCTGCCCGGCCCCGGCCAGCCGGTCGCCGACCGCACCGGCGATCAGGCCACCCACCGACCCCACCGCGACCAGCACCCCGTACCCCACCGCGCCGACGCCGAGCCGCTCCCGGGCCAGCACCACCAGGATCGCCAGGAACCCGCCGCTGGCCAGGTTCACCGCGACCGACAGCACCGAGATCGCCCGCACGGTCCGGGCCCGGAAGAACCACCGGGCGCCGTCGCGCAGATCCTGGCCGATCGAGCCGGGCTCCCGGGGCTCCGGGCGCCCGGCCGAGCCGACCGTGAGGGCCAGCAGCCCGAACGCCACCAGGAACGCGGCCGCATTCACGGCCACGGCCAGGACGGCCGCGACCGCGAACAGCACCCCGCCGATCAGCGGCCCGGCCAGCTCGGCCATCGAGATCTCCCCGAGCAGCAGCCGCGAGTTCGCCTTCTGCAACTGCTCCCGCGGGACGATCGACGGCAGCGCGCTGTGCGCGGCGACGTCGAACACGACCTCGCAGGTGCCGAGCACGAACGCGACCACGACCAGCACCGGGATCCCGACCAGATCCGCGGCGACCAGGGCGGCGAGCGCGCCGAGCGCCGCCGCCCTGGTCAGCTGGACCGCGACCATCATCCGCAGCCGCGGCCACCGGTCCACGAACACGCCCGACACGAGCCCGAACACCAGCCAGGGCGCCCCGCCGGCCGCGGCGACCACCGCGACCCCGCGCGGACCGGCGGCGAGGCTCGAGGCCAGCAGCGGTAACGCGGTCGCTCGGAGGCCGTCGCCCAGCGCGGAGCTGGTCCAGGCGGCGAGGTAGCCGGTGAACTCGGTGGTCGGCCGGGTCCGGAGCATCTACAGCACGTGGCCGACGTTCGGGCGCGGCGACGACTCGGCCCGGAGCGCGGCCAGCGCCTCGGGTCCGGTCTGCCCGTCGCCGATCTTCCCGGCCAGCGCGCCGACGACCTGGGGCGCGGCGAACGACGTGCCGGTCCAGGCCGCGAAGCCGGAGCCGGCCGGGTAGGCGCTGACCACCCCGTCGGCCGGTGCGCTGAAGTCGACCCACTCGCCCCGGTTGCTGTACGCGGCCGGCTCGCCGTCCGCGTCCACGGCGGCCACGGCGACGACGTCCCGGTGCGCGGCCGGCCAGGGGGCGACGTCGGAGCCGTTGTTGCCGGCCGCGGCCACGACGACGGTCTCCGGATGCCGGGCGAGCAGCGCGTCGAGCGCGCGGGGCAGGCCGACCGGGACCGCATCACCGGCCGTCGCGGCCGAGAGCGACAGGTTGACCAGGTGCGGCGGGGTGGGCGCGGCGGCGAGCCGGTGCAGTGCCTCGCAGAGCGCGTACTCGGTGCCGAGCCCGTCGCCGGCCAGGACCGGAAGCACCTGGACGGCGGCCGCGGGCGCGACCTGGCGCACCAGGGCGGCGACGAAGGCGCCGTGGCCCGCGGCCGTGTCGAGATCGGGGCCGTCTACGGCGGGTGGGCTGTCGACGGTGACGTCGGAGAGGAGGCCGTGGAGGGCGAACACGTCGGACGGGTCGATCGTGGTGTCGAGCACCGCGACGCGGACGCCGGTGCCCCGGTCGTCGTCGGTGCGCCGGGCGGGCGGCTCGGAGGTGGTGGGCCGGGGGCCGCCGGCGCACATCGCGGTCTTCATGACGATGCCCGCGGTGATCTCGCCGGGCGTGAGCACCGACTTGAGCACGATCCCGGCCCGGATCTCGCCGGGCGCCGCGGCCTTGACGGTGTGACCGGCCACGATGACGTAGTTCGGGGCCGCGATCGACTCGGCTTCGGTCAACCGGCCGATCACCGCGACGACGTCGTCGACCGGCGCGCCGGGCTTGAGGTACCGGCGCAGACCGTCGAGACCGGACACCAGGCCGAACCCGGCCGACGCCAGAATCGTCCGCTCGGTGGCGGACTCCTCCCCGGCGACGAGCACCTCGCCCCGGGCGATCAGCCCGACCGGCCCGGCGCCGGTGTCGAGGTGGTCGATCGGGACGTGCCGGGCGTCCTCGGAGCGCAGGCCTTCGCGCCGGTCGGTCAGGGTGCGCTGCGCGTGCCGGAGCTGCTGCTCGTCCCGGCCCATCCGGGCGAGCTCCGCGGCCTGCTGCCGCCCGGCGGCCGGGTCGCGCAGGATCCGTTGGTCGATCTCGGTGGCGAACGACATGCCATCTCCCTCTTCGGAAATCCGCCGGAGGGACCTCCAGCGGAGGTCAAGGGGCACCGCGCCACACGGTAGCGCCCTCGCTCCACGATGGAGGGAAATTCCGCCCCCGCCGCCAGCCGCCGGGCGGTTCCGGGAGAGGACCGCGCGGGCGCTGCGGCGGTCCTCTCCCGACGTTCGCGCCAGGGGGCTCAGCGTCGGCGGGTTCTCCGGGGCGCGGGCTGGGCGCGGCGGAAGCGTTTCGACGTCGGCGCGGCGGCCGACCGCCGTTTCCGGCGGACCACCGTGGTCACGACCGCGAGCAACCCGGCCCCGGCCAGTCCGGCGATCCCGGCCCGGCCGCGCTTCCCGCCCTTCCGGGCGGTTCCGGTCGCGGTTTCGGTCCGGGCATCCGCTAACGCTTCGGGGCTGACTTTCGGCGGGGGCGACTGCGTCATGGACTGCTCCTCTCGCAGGACGCCCCGGCGTCGCGGGGCGTCACCAATCGGCTGACGAGACGTCCCGGTTGCGCTCCGTCATCGACGGGCTACCCATTGCGAGCTGATCCATGCCACGGTCACAGCTCCAACGCCAGCGCCAGCGCGCCGACCAGCGGTGCATCGTCCACGAACCGGGCGAGCGCCAGCTCCGGCGGGAACGGCACCGCACGACGCAACTCGGCCTCCACCCGCGGCACGACGTGCTCGGCCGCCCCCATCAGCCCGCCGCCGAGCACCACCCGCGCTGGGTCGATCGTCACGCAGAGGTTCGCGATCGTGCGGGCCAGCGTCCCGATCGTCTCGTCCAGCAACGCCCGGACCTCCGGCCGCCCCCGCAGCCCGAAGAGCTCCGCCGCCGTCACCGGACGGCCGAGCAGCGCCGACCCGCGCCGGCTCAGCGCCGCGCCCGAGACGACGTCCTCCAGCGGCGCCTGCCCGTCGGCGAAGTACCCGTCGGCATCCGACCCGCGGAGGTAGCCGACCTCGCCGGCCGCGCCGTGCGCCCCGGCCACGACCCGGCCCCCGACCACCAGCCCGACCGCGAGCCCGGTGCCCACGTTGACGTACAGCCCGACGTCGACCCCGCGCAGCGCACCCCAGCGCAGTTCGGCGGCGGCCCCGGCGTTCACGTCGTTGGCGATCGCGACCGGGACGTCCCCGAACTCGTCGCGCAGCAGCGCGGGCAGCGCCAGGCCGTCCCACCCGGGGACGTTGGGCGCCAGCCGCACCAGGCCGTCGGTCAGCACCCCGAACGTCGACACGCCGACCGCGGCCGGACCGCGCAGCAGCGCGCGGGCCGCGTCGAACGCGCGGTGGACGGCCTGCAGCGCCCCGGCCGCCCCGAGGGTCGGCAGCCGCACGATCGGGTCGGGGAGGCCGTCGGCCGAGCCCGCCGCGAGCGCGATCTTGGTGCCGCCGAAGTCGATGGCCAGGACCCGGGCGTCGGTCATCCGAGCTGGTCTCGGCGCGGCACCGAATCCAAGGCGATCGCGACCGCGAGAACCGCGGCGGTCACCATCAGGCGCACCGACGAGTCCACGTTGAGCAGCAGCATGCCGTTGGTGATCGACTGGATCACGACGATGCCGAGCAGCGCCGCGTAGGCCCGTCCCCGCCCGCCGAACAGCGACGTCCCGCCGATCACGGCCGCGGCGATCGCCATCAGCAGCGTGTCGCTGCTGCCCGAGCTCTGGTTGACGGCCGAGAGCCGGCTGGCGGCCAGGATGCCGCCGGCCGCGGCCAGCGTGGATCCGGCGACGAACGCGATCATCCGGATCCGGGTCACGTTGATGCCCGCCCGCCGGGCCGCCTCGGCGTTGCCGCCGACCGCGTACAGGTGGCGTCCGAACAGCGTGTGCTGCAACACCAGGTCCAGGGCCACGACCAGGGCCGCGAACAGCACCAGCAGCAACGGGACCCCGCGGTCGGCCGACAGCACGAGCACGACGACGACCAGCGCGACGGCCAGCGCGCCCAGGCCCAGCGCCGTCCGGATCACCGACGTGGCCGGCAGGCCGGCCGCGGCCCGCCACCGGCGGACGATCAGCGCACTGCCGGTGCAGACCGCGACGATCAGCACCACCGTTCCCCAGGCCGCCCAGCCCGGCAGCCAGGTGTCGCTGAGCTCGGCGACGAACCCGTCGAACGGCAGGTTGATCGTCCCGCCCCGGCCGAGCAGGTACAGCATCAGGCCCTGCCAGCCGATCAGCCCGGCCAGCGTGACGACGAACGACGGCATGCCCAGGCGGGTGCGCATCCAGCCGTGCAGCAGCCCGATCAGCGCGGCCCCGACCAGCGCGGCCGCGATCGCGACGAGCGGCGGCCAGCCGTGCTTCACCGACAGGATCGTCATGATCACCGCGGCCAGGCCGCTGACCGAGCCGGCCGACAGGTCGATCTCGCCGAGCAGCACCACCATGATGATGCCGAGCGCGATCGTGCCGGTCGCGGCCATCTGCAGGGCCAGGTTCGTGAGGTTCTCGGGCGACAGGAACCGGTCGTTCAGCGAGCTGAAGACGATCGCGATCAGGATCAGCCCGGCCGCGATCGGCCAGGCCCCGAGGTCGGCGCCGGGCCGGGGGCGTCGCAGCGGCAGCGGCAGGCGGAGCGTCGTCATGCGAGGTCCTTCGGTGAGCCGGCGACGGCGACGCCGCCGGTGATCGCGGCGACGACCTCCTCCGGAGTGGTGTCCGCGGTGCGGAAGCTCCCGTTGTTGCGGCCCAGCCGCAGGACCGCGATGCGGTCGCTGACCGCGGTCACGTCGGCCAGGTTGTGGGAGATGACCAGCACCGACAGGCCGCGGTCCCGCAGCCGTCGGATCAGGTCGAGGACCTGCGCGGTCTGCTCGACGCCGAGCGCGGCCGTCGGTTCGTCCAGCATGACGACGCGCGGGTCGGCGACCAGGGCGCGCGCGATCGCGACCGACTGGCGCTGGCCCCCGGAGAGCATCGCGACCGGCACCCGGATGTCCCGGATCCGGACGTCGAGCGAGGTCAGCAGATCGCGGGCGGCCCGTTCCATCCGGATCGGACGCAGCAGCGACCAGCGGTGCCGCTCGGCGCCCAGGAACAGGTTCGCGACCACGTCCAGGTTCTCGCACAGCGCGAGGTCCTGGTGGACGGTCGCGATCCCGAGCCGCTGGGCGTCGTGCGGGGACTGCAGGCGCACCGGCGCGCCGTCCTGCTCGACCGTTCCGGAATCCGGGATCACGACCCCGGACAGCACCTTGACCAGCGTCGACTTGCCGGCGCCGTTGTCGCCGACGAGCGCGACGACCTCGCCCGGCGGAAGGTCCAGGCTCACGTCGTCCAGAGCCTGGACCGCGCCGTACGTCTTCGAGACGCCGGAGGCGGCGAACACTACTGGATGCCCTCTCGCGCGCAGGCCGCCTTGACCGGGGCCGTGCAGAGGTCGGCCGCGGTGTAGAAGCCGTCCTTGACGATCGTGTCCTTGATCTTGTCGGCGGTCACCGGGATCGGGTCGAGCAGGAACGACGGGATCTGCGCGGTGCCGTTGTCGACCTTGGCCGGGGCGTCCGTCTTCTGGTCGCGGACGACCGCGACGGCGAGCTCCGCGGCCTTCTCGGCCTCGCTGCGGATGTCGAGGTAGATCGTCATGTACTGCTCACCGGTGAGGATGCGCTGGACGGCCGCGAGCTCGGCGTCCTGGCCGGTGATCGGCGGGAGAGTCGGATAGCCGGCCCGCTTCATCGCCGCGATCGCGCCGCTGGCCATGCCGTCGTTGGCCGACAGGACGCCGACGACGCTGGTGCGGCCGAGCGCGGTGATCGCCTGCTCCATCTCCTGCTGGGCTTTGTCCGGGCTCCAGTCCGGGGTGTCGAACTCGCGGCCGATCTTCACCTTGCCGTCGAGGACGTTGTGGGCGCCCTTCTTGTAGTCGGCCGAGCTCGGATCGGTCGGCGACCCGTTGATCATCACGATCTGGCCCTTGGTGGTCGTCCCGGCCTTGGTCAGCGCGTCGAGCAGGGCCTGCCCCTGCATCTCGCCGACCCGGACGTTGTTGAACGAGACGTAGTAGTCGTAGGCGATGCCGGAGATCAGCCGGTCGTAGGCGATGACCGGAACGTCGGCCTTCTTGGCCCGGTTGACCAGCGGCGCGACCGCGCCGGCGTCGACCGCGTCCAGGACCAGCGCGTTCGCACCCTGGGTGAGCGCGGCCTCGACCTGCTGCTGTTGCTTGGCCGCGTCCTGGTCGGCGTTGAAGTAGAGCAGCTTGCAGTCCGCGCACAGGGCCTTGACCTTGGCCTCGAACAGCGGCCGGTCGAACGCCTCGTAGCGGGTCGTCTTCGACTCGGGGAGGAAGAGCGCGATCGTCTTTCCGCCACCGGACGAGGACGAGTCGTCTCCCGAACCGCAGGCGCCGAGAACGACCAGGGCGGCGACGGCGACGGCGGCGAGTTTGACGAGTCTCACGGTGCACCTCTCTCCGGATGGGGGTGGGGGCATCGTGGACCCTCCGGCGACTGTTTGACAATGTCCTTTACGAAATTGGTTAAGGACTTTTACAAAGCGGTGTGGCAACCTGTTGACGTGCAAACCGCCAGTACGACGACGGTCCTCCGGGTGATGAACGAGCGGGCCGTCTTCGCCGAGGTCTTCCGGCTCGGGCAGGCGTCGCGTCCGGAGCTGGCCAGCGTCACCGGACTGTCGAAGCCGACCGTGGCCGTCGCACTGGCCAATCTGGAGGACGCGGGGCTGCTGCGTCAGGTCGGGCGCCGGGCCGGGCCGGCCGGGCGCTCGGCGCTGCTCTACGAGGTGCGGCCCGAGGCCGGGCACGTGCTCGCGGTCGACATCGGGCGCGAGTTCGTCCGCACCGCGCTGACCGACCTCGTCGGCGAGGTCGTTGCCCGCCGGGAGGAGCCGTCCCGCGGGTCCCGCGACGAGGACCTCGTCGCGCAGCTCACCCGCCTGGCCGACGACCTGGCCGACGCGGCCGGCATCTCCCGCGGCGACATCACGCTGGCCGTGTTCGGCACCCCGGGCGTGCACGACGAGGCCGACGGCTCGCTGCACCTGGCGCCGAACCTGCCGGGCTGGGAGCGGCGGAACAGCGTCGCACGGCTCGGCGGCATCACCGGGGCGACGTACCTGGTCGAGAACGACGCGTCGCTGGCCGCGATCGGTGAGGCCAGCTACGGCCTGGGCCGGGGCGTACCGCACTTCGTCTACGTGCTGATCGGCACCGGCACCGGGATGGGCGTCGTCATCGACGGCAAGCTCTACCGCGGCTTCCGCGGCGCGGCCGGCGAGATCGGCTACCTGCCGATCGGCGACGGCGACCCGCTGCTGGACGAGCCCGGCACCCATCGGCGGGGGATGTTCGAGTCGGTCGCGTCGGCGCCGGCGGTAGTTTCCAGTGGGCAACGGCTGGGTGTTCTCGACATCGTCACCGCGAAGAACGTCCTCGACGCGGCCCGAGCCGGTGACGAGGCCGCGGTGCGGACGCTGGACCGCGAGGTCGACTACCTGAGCCGCGCGCTGGCCGGCGTGACCGCGGTGCTGGACCCGGAGCTCGTCGTGCTCGGCGGCGGCTTCGGGGCCCACGCCGGCGACCTGCTGACCGGCCCGCTGCTCGAGCGGCTGGGGCGTCTGGTCGCCCTCGACCCGCCCCGAATCGAGGTCTCGACGCTCGGCGCCGAGGCGGTGCTGCTCGGCGCGGTCGCGGTCGGGCTCACCGCCGCGCACGATCTCGTGCTCGACCGCGCCGCCCCGGCGGGTATCGCCGGCCTATCGAAAAGCTGATACGGGCCGGTAACGGCGTGCTCCCTTGGGTGGGGGCATGAACAAGGAAGCCGGTCTGTGGCTGGCGCTCTGCGCGTTCGTGGTGTTCTGCGCCGTGCTCGGCCTGCTGCTCGGGTTCCTGGCCTATGGCCTGGTGGGCCGAGTGTTCACGGGCGCCTAGTGCGTCGAGGTTCGCGGTGTTGGGGGCTGATGGCGGCGGTCCGGTTCGCTGTTCGCCGGGGTGCGGCGGGCGACGATGATCATGGCGTCGTCGTCGGGGACGCCGGTCAGCGCGATCGCCTGGCTGGTGGTCGCGGATGAGGACACCGTGCGCGAGGTATCAAGGACGTGTTCTTCCTCGTCTGCGACGGCTTGAAGGGCCTCCCGGAGGTCGTCACCACTGTCTGGCCGCGGACGATCGTGCAGAACTGCATCATTCACCTGATCCGCAACACGTTCCGGCCCGCTACCGGCGGGCGGTCAAAGCCCGTGGGCACTTCCCGACCGAGCAGGCCGCGTTGAAGTGCCTCGACCTGGTCACCCGATCCCTGGACCCGACCGGGACTGGCAGGGCCAAGTGGGCGATGCGCTGGAACCGGCGTTGAACGCCTTCGCTATCACCTTCGGTGACCGATTCCCGGCCGACGAGACCTACTGATCAACCCGCCGGAAGCACCGTTGTCGAGACAGTCCCTAACGCCGCGAACCTAAAATGGTCAGCGCACTCGCACGGGACGGGTCGGCGGCGTCCCGGCGGCGCTAGCGTGTGTTGGAGTTGGGCTGCGGAGCGGACCGGGGGAACCCAACCGGGCAAGGCGGGGCCCGTCGCATGTCACCGGCGCTCGACAGATCGCATCCTGTTTTCGAGATTGGTCAACTTACCTGACCAAGTAGTCAGGAAAGTTGACCAATCCGCAGAGCAAGATGGTTCCGCGAAGGCCTTCGGATCGTGGAGCGGAGCTGCCGCGCTGACCCCTCGTGCGGGCCGCGGGGCACTCCCGGGGCAACCGACGTACCTGGACGGCACGTGCCGCCGGTCTGCGTGTGACCCGGCCGACCGCTATCCGATCACTGACTCGGGAATCCGCCTAGCGTCCGGGTCCGGCCGGGAGGGTGACGGTCACGGTCGTGCCCCGGCCTAGTTCACTATGGACGCCCAGGGTGCCGCCCATCGCCTCGGTGAGCCCACGGGCCAGCGGCAGCCCGAGTCCCACGCCCTCCTCGGAGTCGGCGCCGAGCCGGTCGAACGGGACGAACAGCCGGTCGAGGTACTCGGCCCCGATGCCCGGCCCGGTGTCGCGGATCGTGATCTCCGCCTGCTCGCCGCTCGCCGTCCAGGCGATGGCGACCGTGCCGTCCGCGCGGTTGTACCGGATCGCGTTGCCGACCAGGTTGAGCAGCACCTGCCGGAGCCGCCGCTGGTCGGCCGCCAGCTCCACCGGCGGACCGGCGGTCAGGCTCAGGCCGACCCGCTCGGCCGTCGCGAGCGGGTCCAGCATCGCCAGCACCTCGGTCACGACCGGCCCGAGCGGCACCGCGGTCACGGTGAGCGGCAGCACGTTCGCCTCGATCCGGGCCACGTCGAGGACGTCGTCGACCATCGCCAGGATGTGCCCGGCGGCCGCGGTGATGTGGCCGAGCGCCGCCGACCGGCGGTCGCGGTCCAGGTCGAGCGTGCCGAGCAGCTCGGTGAAGCCGGTGATCGCCTGCAGCGGAGTGCGCAGCTCGTGGCCGAGCGCCGACACGAAGTCGGTCTTCGCCCGGTTGGCCGCCTCGGCGGCGTGCTGGGCCAGCTCGGCCTCCACCCGCCGCCGGCGTTCCCGCTCGGCCGCGCGCCGGCCGGTGATGTCGAGGACGTTCACCGACAGCGCGTGGTCCTGGATCGGCGAGACCGCGACCGCCAGGTCCAGCCTCCGTCCGTCGGCGGCCTCCGCCGTCGCCTCGTACGCGTCCGGACGCGATCCGGACGCGGTGCGCGTGAAGACGTCGTCGAGGCAGGCACCGATCAGGTCGACGCCGAGCAGCGCGCGCATCGCCCGGTTGACGCGGGTGATGCGACCGTCCAGCGTCGCCAGCGCCATGCCGACCGCGTTGTCCTCGAACGCGCGCCGGAACCGCTCCTCGCTCTCGGTGAGCGCGCCGAGCAGCCCGTCGTGGTCGATCGCGACCGACGCCAGGTGCGTCAGCCGCTCCACCAGCCGGGTCTCCCGGTCCGTCGGCTCGTGCGGACGACGGTGGTAGACCGCGAACGTGCCGGTCACCCCGTCGCGTCCGCTGATCGGCGTCGACCAGCACGACCGCAGGCCGAACCGGTCGGCCAGCGTGCGGTAGCGCTCCCAGCGGGGGTCGAGCCGGACGTCGACCGCGACGACCGGCCGGCCGGTGAAGGCGGCGGCGCCGCACGAGCCGGCGGACTCGCCGATCGGGAGGCCGTCGATCGCCGACGAGTACGCCCGCGGCAGCGACGGAGCGGCCCCGTGACGCAGCGTGCCGCCGTCCAGGAGCAGCACCGAGCAGCTGCAGCCGGGGACCAGCTCCTCGAACGTGGACGCGATCCCGGTGAGGACGCCGGAGAGCGGGACGCCCGCGGCGATCTGCTCCAGGATCTCGGTCTGACGGGCCAGCAGCGCGTGGTCGAAACTCACGGCTCTAGCCGGTAGCCGACACCCCGGACGGTCACCAGGAAACGGTGGCCGAGCTTGTGCCGTAATCGGTGGACGTGCTCGGTGACCGTGGCCTCGCTCTGCCAGCCGGTCGAGCTGGCCCACACCTGCTCGAGCAGTTGCGCCCGGGTGAACACGTGCCGGGGGTGGCCGGCCAGGAACGCCAGCAGGTCGAACTCGCGGGCGGTGAGCGGCACCGGCTCGCCGTCGAGCTCCACCTCCCGGCAGGCCAGGTCGATGCGCAACCCGGAGCGGACCGCGGGCGGCTGGGCGACCCCGTTCGTGCGCCGCAGCACCGAGCGGACCCGGGCCGCGAGTTCGCCCGGGGAGAACGGCTTCACCAGGTAGTCGTCGGCGCCGAGGTCGAGCCCGAGGATCCGGTCGCCCTCGCCGCTGCGTCCGGACAGCACGACGACCGGCGTCGGGTCGCCGCCCTCGCGGAGCCGACGGAGCAGGTCGAGGCCGGCCAGCCCGGGCAGCGACAGATCGAGGACGACGAGGTCGGGCCGCTGGTCGACGATCGTCTGCCAGGCCGTGTTCCCGTCCGCGGCCACGTGGACGTCGTAGCCCTCGGACTCGAGTTGCCAGGAGACGACCGTGCGGACGCGGCTGTCGTCGTCGACCACGAGCATCCTCATGGGCACCCCCTCGCGCCGGCGTCGTTGCCGCGTGGGGTTGACGGTAACCCGGGGAAACTCACGGGAACAGTGCTCTGACCTCCTCGGGTTCCGGTCCGCCGGGCTCGATCAGCACGACCGCGTCGTCGAAGCCGGCCTGCGCGTAGCGACGGAGCGCGTCGCCGGTGGCGTCGAGATCGGTCGTCGGGACCGCGCAGACGACGGCCCGCCGTCCGCCGGCCGCGCGGTAGCGGTCGTGGGCCTCGACGATCTGGACGGGCGTCCGGCGGTAGCCGGACGCGAGCCAGCCGTCGAAGTGCCGGGCCGCCCGCTCGACGTTCCGGCCCCAGGAGCCGAGCAGCAGCGGGGGCCCGAGGCGCAGCCGGTCCACGGTGCGGTGCAGGGTCTCGAACCGGGTCGCGAAGTCCCGGCCGAACAGTGCGTAGTCGGCTGCGGTCGACCCCGGGCTGACGCCCAGCGACAACCGGGCGCCGCAGATCTGGGCCAGCGACCGGATGCGGTAGGCGAGGTCGGCCGGGTGGTGCAGCGGCACCTGCAGGGTCGCGGTGCCCAGTTCGACGCGCTCGGTGGCGGTGGCCGCGACCGCGAGCGTGACGAACGGATCGGGGACGAAGTAGCCCCGCCCGACGATCTGGGGCGTCCAGAGGCTCTCGAATCCGGCGGCCACCAGCCGCTGCGCCCAGGCTGCGGTGGCGGGCTGCGGAGCGTCCGACAAATGGACCAGGGTGGCACCGAGGCGCACCGGTCAGCCCAACCGGTCCGACGCGAAGCGCTCGTACCAGCGCAGGACCTCAGGGTCGTCGACCGACGCGGGGTTCGCGGCCTGGGCGAGGGGAGTGCCGCGGAGGAGCTTCTTGATCGGGACCTCGAGCCGTTTGCCGGTCAGCGTGTGCGGGACGGCCGGGGCCTCGACGATCTCGTCGGGGACGTGCCGGGGGGTGAGTTTCTCGCGCAGCGTGGTGGCGATCTTTCGTTTCAGCGCGTCGTCGAGCCGGTGGCCGTCGGCGGGGACGACGAACAGGCCGAGCCAGTAGCCGTCGTCGGGCTGCTCGACGCCGATGACCAGGGTCTCGGCGATCTCGGGCAGGGTCTCGAGCACGTCGTAGAAGTCGCCCGAGCCGAGCCGGACGCCCTGCCGGTTGAGGGTCGAATCGGAGCGGCCGTGGATCGTGAGGCTGCCGTCCGAGTGGATCGTCACCCAGTCGCCGTGCCGCCAGACGCCGGGCCAGGTCTCGAAGTACGACTCGGTGTAGCGGGTGAAGTCGGGGTCGTTCCACAGGTGGACCGGCATCGGCGGGACCGGCTGCAGGATCACCAGGTCGCCGACGCGGTCGACGACCGGGACACCGTCGTCGTCCCAGGCCGCGCAGTCGACCCCGGCCAGCCGGCCGCCGATCCGGCCCGGCCGGACCGGGGCGTAGTCGTTCGACCCGACGAATGCGCCGGAGACGTCGGTGCCGCCGCTGGTCGAGTCGATCTTGACGTCCGCGCCGACGTGCTCCCAGACCCAGCGGTAGCCGTCGGGCGGGAGCGCGGAGCCGCTGACCAGCACGTGACGCAGCCGCTCGGGGGTCTCGGCCGGCGGGGTGGAGGCGGTGATGACGGCCGCGCCGAGCAGCATGACGTCGGCGCCGGTGCGGGCGGCGACGTCCCAGACCCCGCTGGCCGGGCTGCCCTCGTACAGGACGATCGTCGCGCCGTGCAGCAGCGCGCCGAGCTGCATGTTCCACAGGGCCCAGCCGGTCGAGGTGTAGGTGAACATGCGCTCGCCGGGGCGGAGTCCGCAGTAGAGGCCCGCCCATTTCAGGCCTTCGAGCGTGATTCCGCCGTGGCCGTGGACCAGGCCTTTGGGCAGGCCGGTGGTGCCCGAGGTGAACAGGACCCAGAGCGGGTGGGAGAACTCGACCTGTTCGTACTTCTCCGGGGCGGTGGGCTCGAGCAGCTCGGGCCAGAGGGTTGCTCGGGCCGGTTGTGGCCGGCCGAGGTACGGGACGTGGACGAACTCGCGGACGGTCGGGAGGTTCTCGCGTAGGCGGGCGACGACCTCGGTGCGGTCGATCTCCTTGCCGTTCCAGTGGTAGCCGTCGGCCGCGATCAGCACGGTGGGTTCGAGCTGGGCCAGGCGTCCGATCGTGCCTTCGGCGCCGAAGTCCGGGGTGCAGCAGGACCAGATCGCGCCGACCGCCGCGGTGGCCAGGCAGGCGATGACCGCGTGCTCGGTGTTCGGGAGGTAGGCGCAGACGCGGTCGCCGGGGTGGACGCCGTGGTTCCGCAGCCAGTGGGCGACCGCCGCCACTTGCTCCCGGAGACTCCGGTAGGTGGTTTCTTTCTGGTCGCGGTGGCCTTCTCCGACGCTGAGCAGCGCCACGTCGTGGTCGGCGCCTCTTCTGAGCGCGTGTTCGGCCCAGTTCAGCCGGGCGCCGGAGAACCAGCGGGTGCGGGGCATGGGGTCGGGCGTGCGTACCCGGGTCCACGGCGTCGCGAACGTGACGTCGTAGTAGTCGACGATCGAGAGCCAGAAGCGGTCGACGTCCTCGACCGACCAGGACCAGAGGGCGTCGTGATCGGGGAAGGGGCGGCCCTCGCGCCGCTCCAGCCAGTCGAGGTACGCGCGCAGCGCGGACCGGTCCGGAACCCTCATGCGGTGCACCGTAGAGCTGACGGTGCTGGTGGGCGCGACGGTTGAGAAAGCGTTGAGATTTCGGTGTGAACGGGTTGATGCGGAGCTAGCACCGTGAACGCATGAAGCTCGCTCTGTACCTTCCGAACTTCCGCGACAACGTGACCGTCAAGGAGCTCGAGGACCTGACGGCGCTGGCCGAGGACCTCGACTTCGACTCCGTGTGGACGCTCGACCGGATCGTCGTGCCGGAGGCCTCGGACCGCGCGGAGCTGCAGTTCCCGTTCGGCATGATGACCGAGTTCCCGAAGGGGATGCCGGTCGTCTCGCGGGGCAAGTGGTTCCAGGGCATGACGCTGATTCCGTGGCTCGCGGCGAAGACGCAGAAGGTCCGGATCGGGATGAGCATCATCGACACGCCCTACCGTTCGCCCGGTGTGCTCGCCGCCGAGCTCGCCACCCAGGACCACCTGGCCGGTGGCCGGCTGAACGTCGGGGTCGGGTCGGGCTGGATGCCCGAGGAGTTCGCGGCGGCGTCGGTGCCGCAGTTGTTCCCGCGCCGGCACGCGCACGTGCGGGAGACGATCGAGATCATGCAGGGGATCTGGTCGAACGAGCTGTTCGAGTACCACGGCGAGTTCGCGGACTTCCCGCTGTCGGGGTTCGGGCACAAGCCGATCCAGCAGCCCGGCCCGCCGATCTACTTCTCCGGCCTCAAGGACGCCCGGCGCTCGGCGCGGCGGATCGCGAAGTACGGGCTGCAGGGCTGGATCGGGATCCAGGACACGCCGGAGGAGATCAGCCGGTGGAGGGGTGAGATCGAGCGGGAGCTGGGGGAGTTGGGGCGTGGGTTCCCGGAGGGCTTCGACGTGTGTTCGATGATCTGGTTCGTGATCACGGACGAGCCGATGGATCAGAGCCCGGCCGGGAAGGGGACGAATTTGCTGGCCGGGACGGCGCAGCAGGTGGAGGACATGCTGAAGCGGTATCGGGATGCGGGGATGACGATGCCGTTGCTGTGGCCGCCGTTCCGGGATGTGCCTACGTCGAAGACTTTGGATGATCTGAAGCGGTTGACGGAGGAGATCATGCCGAAGGTGAATGCTGCTTGAGGGGCGCGGCCGTGGCGCACGCCTTATGGTGAGGTAGGTGCTCGCTAGGGCGCGGTGCGGGGGTGCGGCTCCGTTTGGGCGCGCGTCGAACGGACGCGGGCTTGGCAGCGACCCGCAGCGCCATCTGCCGCACATTCCACGGCGCGGCAGGGTCAGGGCCTGGCGGGCATGGTGGCGTGTGCAACTCGCGCCGGGGCCGGCAGTCCGCTTGGTGGGGGCGTGGCTCCGGCTGCGGCGCCGCGGTGGCGCGGGCCGCCCCCGCGCCGGAGCGCGCGCGAGGTGCGTGTAGTGCCTTGGTATTCACTCGCGAACGCGCGTCCTGGGCTCGTGTCGACCCGGTGATGGCTCTCCTGACTGGCTCGGAGCGCCCTGTCGGAGCGGTGAAATCGGCCGGGGAGTCCCCCGCGAAAAGACCCGAGGCGGCACGCAGATCAGCCCGCTCCCTCTCAGGCGTCTGGCGGCGCGCTCGCGGGAGCCCCAGCCACGTGCTTGCCGGGTGGTCGTAGCTCGGCCGGCCCGGGCGGCGGCTGGTGCCCGATCGCGCCGCTTTCGGTGCACATGTCGGCGCCGGTGCAGCACGGCCGGCCGGCAGAGTGACCGGACGCCCCCGCCGGGCAAGGCGCGCGGATGGATGACCGCCACCGACCTCGCCGCGGGCCCGTCGCCACCCTCGGCGAGGCCGCGCTCCGGTCGGACGGCGGCTCCGGCCCCCGTTTCCCCAGCGGAAGCATCCTCCGGCCAGCCGAGCCTTGGCGCGGGCGGAACCGAGGTCATCGGAACCGAGGGCATAGCCTCGCCGCGTCCGAGGTCTTGATGACCATGGGTGACATTCGTATCTTTTGTATCCGCTTCGTTGCTATCCGCTACTGTACGACCCGTCCTACCACTATGGACGGATGGAGAACTGTGTCATTACGTCGCACGGGGGCGACAGCGCAACGCGGGCGCGGTGTCGTGAAATGGTCGGCGGCCCTGGCCGCCGCGGTATTCGCACTGGTGATGGGCCTCGCACCCCCAGCTAACGCGGCCGGCGGGACGCCTCCCGCCGAAAAAGCCACCCTCACCTCGGTCACCGCGGCGGCTCCCGCCGCCGCGCCCAGTGGATGTTCCGCCGGGAACCTCTGCTTCTGGAACGGCACGAACTTCTCGGACGGGCCGGGTGAGCTGTCCGGCACCAACTCCAACTGGCAGGCGTTCTCGCACTCGACGTGCACGTCGACCAGCGGCGCCTCGTACAAGACCTGGAACGACTGCGCCTCGTCGCTCTACAACAACGGCACGAGTTGCGACGCTCGCGTGTGGACCGACTCCGGCTACCACGGGAGCAGCTACACGATGTCCCGCGGCCAGCGCATCACGAACCTGGCGACCTTCTACCCGGACGCCGGGGACACCTTCAACAACAGCATCTCGTCCAACGACTGGGTCTGCTGACCGTCTCACCAGGAGGAAAAGTGTCCAAGCTTCACACGGGGGCGACCGCGCGCGGACGGCGCGCAGTCGGAAGGTGGTCCGCGGCGGTCGTCGCGGTGCTGTTCGCGCTGGTCATGGGCGTCGGCCTGGGCCAACCCGCCAGCGCGGCCACGGCCGGCAGTGCGTCCAGCGGCCTGACCCTGACCGCGGTGTCTCCGGCGGCTGCCGCCGCGGCGCCGTCCGGGTGCTCGGCCGGCAACCTCTGTTTCTGGAAAGACGCGAACATGGTCGACGGGCCGGGCGAGCTGTCCGGCACGAACAGCAACTGGGCGGCGTTCTCGCACCAGAGCTGCGCGTCCCACACCTGGAACAACTGCGCGTCGTCGCTCTACAACAACGGCACCAGCTGTACCGCGCTGGTCTGGCTGTCGGCCGGCTTCACCGAGGGCGTCGAGAGCCTGGGCCGGGGTCAGGGGGTCAAGAACCTGACCACCTGGAACGTTGACACGGGTCCGTGGAACGACAACATCTCCGCGAACAGCTGGTCTTGTTGATCGCACGTCTCCCGGTCCGCCGGGTCGGCTCACTCGGCTCCCCGCCGAGTGGGTCGGCCCGCGGCTCCGCCACGAAAACGCCGGCCCGCCGCTCCGCGCCGAACGCCGCGCAAACGCCGGCCCGCCGCTTCGCGCCGAATGCCGCGCAGACGTCGGCCCGCATCGCCCTGCTCGGCGCGGCGGTAGCCGTCGGGCTGGGCCTGGCCGGGTGCGGGAACGGCGGCGCGCCCGCTCCGGTCACGTCCACCGCCGTCGACCTCGTGACCCGGACCGGCGGGTTCCCCGCCGGACAGCGGACGATCACCGCGGCCGAGGACCGGCTGGTCGCGCGGTGCATGGCCGCGTCCGGCCGGACGTACATCGTCAGCAAGCCGACGTCGGCCGACGCGCCGGCCGCAACCGACTACGGCCTCTACAGCGCGCAGCACGTCGACCCGAGCGCCGACCGGACGACCAACGACTACTACCTGGCCCACCTGCCCGAAGCCGAGCGGACCACCTACCTGAAGGCGCTGCGCGGGACGGCCCAGGCGGCCGTGACCCTCTCCGACGGACGGGAGATCGCCTACCCGACGACCGGCTGCGAACCAGCCGCCCGCACCATGCTGTACGGATCGCTGGAGAACCAGGTCAAGGTCTTCTACGTGCCGCAGATCGTCGGCAACGCGGTCCGCGAGCAGGTCCAGCAGAAGCCGGAGTACGTCTCGGCCCAGAAGGCCTGGCAGCGGTGCATGGCGTCCGGCCACGAGCCGTACTCCTCCAGTGCCGAGGCCCGCAAGCAGATCGCGGCCCTCTACGCGAAGACCGGCCCGACCCCGGCCACCCACCAGCGCGAGATCACGGTGGCCACGCTGGACCGCCGGTGCACGACGAACTCCCGTCTCGACACCACCGAGTCCACGCTCACCCGCGAGGTCCTCGCCGCGCTCCCCGAGCCCGATCGTCAGGAGCTCGACAAGCTCGCCGCAACCTGGCGGAAGACCCTCGAGGCGGCGCGGGCGACGCCCTAGGGTCGGGGCACGGCCGGCCGTCACGGGGGCGTCCGGCGGTAGGGAAGAGAGACGCGCATGTATCGACGTGTCACCACAGCGGTCTTATCGGTCGCGGTCGCGGTCGTCGCGACGCTGTTCGTCGCCAGTCCGGCCCAGGCGTTCCCGAAGGGCGCGTGCGACAGCACGGTCCGTCCCGAGGGACGTCCCGGAGACTATTTCGACGCGCTGAGCCCGATCGCGCCCACCGTCTGGACGCACAACATGAACGGGTGCCAGTGGCTGGACTCGGGCCAGAGCTGGACGATGTACCGGGGCACCGCGACGATCCGCCTCGTCAACGGTGACCTGGGGATCTACAACAAGAGCGGCGTGCTGAAGTGGCACACGAACACCAAGGGTTCCGGCGCCACCCAGATGCTCTGGCAGCAGGACGGGAACCTCGTGCTCTACACGGCGGGTTACGCCAAGGCCGTGTGGTCGAGCAAGACCTACAACAAGTGCACGGGCTTCAAGTTCCCGTATCTGGCCACGCAGAGCGACAACAACCTGGTGATCTACTGCGGCGCCGAGGGCACCAACGCGCTCTGGGCCAGTCACACGAACGGCATCTAGCCCTCGGCCGTGACCTGCCTTCTTGCCGAGGAGGCAGGTCACTGCCGGTTCGGCGCCAGCACGAGGTACGTCATCAGCAGCAGGATCCCGGCGATCGCCAGCAGTTTGGCCGGCGGCAGCACGACGCCGTTCGCGACCCGGTCGAGCACGACGACGCCCACCTGCAGGATCACGATCCAGCCGAGCGTCACCGTGGCCAGTTCGGCGTACTCGAGGCTCGCCGCGTACACCCCGAACAGCGCGACCATCCCGGCCGCGCCGACCGTCCACCAGGCCCAGTGCCCGGTGCGTAAGTAGCGCACGGCGCAGTAGGCGGCCGCGAGATCCAGCACGGCCAGCGCGAACATCGCGCCGACTCCGAGCACCGAGACCCCGCGAGCAGGCAGCGTCTGCAGATCCATCGGATTCACTTCCCCCGTGAGTCCTCCGTCGGTCTCCAGGGTGGCCCGCAAATCTGGACAATCCGAATCACTGTCCGCTATCCGATCCGATGCAACAGCTCTAGGGTGTGCGCTGTGCGGATGGCTCGGGGACTGGCGGCGGTGCTCGTGGGCGTCGCCTGGAGTGCGCTCGGCTACGGCTTGTTCCTGTCCCCGTCGAACCAGCGGGCCTGGGACGACCTCGACGCCGGCGGCCGGTTCGGTGCGAATCTGGCCGTCTACCTGCCGTACCTCGCGCTGGCGATCCCGGTCACGATCGTCGTGCTGCTCGGGCTGCTTCCGCGGCCCGCCGCGCTCAGCCCGCTGGGCTGCGCGGCGGCCGGCGTCGCGGTGTTCGCCGCCTGGGTCGCGACCCAGGATTACCTGTTCGACCCCCAGCCGCAGCTCGTCGCGTCCGTGGTGTGCTGCTTCGTGGCGGACGTCGCCGCCGGCGCGGCGTTGCTGACGGCCTGGGGGCTGGGTGTGCTGGTCGCGGGGGCTGGTGGGGCGACGGGGGATCGCCGGGCAGGTGTGTAGCGGCCGAGCCGACCCGGCCGGACCGACCGCATCCGCCACGGCACACGCCTGGCTGCGCGGACCAGCTTTCGACCGAGCCCGGGCCTTGCCCCTTGATCCTGGACACTTGACGCAGGGACCTCGC
>NZ_VIRS01000030.1 GCF_006912135.1 Cryptosporangium phraense
CGGCGCCCGCGTCCACGGCGCCCGCGTTCACGGCGCCCGCGCCCGCGTCCGCGCTGCCCGCCCTGCTCGCGGTGCCTTTCCTCCTCATGGGCGGATTCGTCGCCACCTACAACTTCCTGACGTACCGCCTCACCGACCCCCCGTTCCACGTCTCCGAAACCGTCGTAGGCGGCGTCTTCCTCACCTACCTGGCCGGAACCCTCGCCTCCGCCCTCGCCGGCCGGGCCGCCGACCGCTGGGGCCGGCCACCCGTCCTCCTGCTCTCGATCGCGCTGATGGCGGCCGGACTCCTCCTCACGCTCCCGCCGTCCCTCCCCGCCGTCGTCGCCGGCCTGCTGGTCTTCACCTCGGGCTTCTTCGGCGCCCACTCGGTGGCCAGCGGCTGGGCCCCGGTGATCAGCCCTCGCCACGGCAGCGCGCTGTACGTCCTGGCCTACTACGCCGGCTCCAGCGTGTTCGGCGCCGCCGTCGGCCTCGGCTGGGCCGCCGGCGGCTGGCCCCTCACGGTCACCGTGATCACCGCGATGATCGCGCTCGCGGCCACCGCGTCCGCCTCGGTAGTGAAGGCGACGCGCCGACGCGGGCGCGGGCCCGCCGCCCGGAGGCGGGCCCACCCCGGGCCTAAGGTGGCCGCATGACCAACTCGAACGCCGAAGCGGGCGCGCGGATCGCGGCCCTCCGCGCCTCCCACGACCACTTCCGCGACGTCGCCGGTTCGCTCACGTCGGCCCAGCTCCGCAGCCCGGGCTACCCGTCCGAGTGGACGATCGCCCAGACGATGTCGCACCTGGGATCGGGCGCCGAGATCAACGGCCTGATCTTCGACGCGGGGGTCGCCGGCGAGGCCCCGCCGACCCAGGAGAACTTCCAGGCGATCTGGGCGGTCTGGGACAACAAGGCCCCCGAGGAGCAGGGCCCCGACTCGATCGCCGCCGACGCCGTCCTCGTGCAGAAGTTCGAGTCGCTGACCGATGACCAGCTCTCCACGCTGGAGTTCTCCAACTGGAGCGGCCCGGTCGACACCGGCACGCTCGCCGCGTTCCGGCTCTCCGAGCACGCGGTGCACGTCTGGGACGTCGAGGTGATGCTCGACCCGTCGGCGACGATCCTGCCCCAGGCCGTCGAGACGATCCTCGAGATCGCCCGCGGCCTCGTCGGCTTCGCCGGCAAGCCCGGCCCGGCCGGGCTGATCCACGTCACGGTCACCGACCCCGACCGCGAGTACGCGCTCACCCTCGGTGAGAAGGTCTCGCTGACCGACTGGGACGGCGGTGACGCGACCGGCGAACTCGGCCTCCCGGCCGAGGCGTTCCTCCGGTTGCTGTACGGCCGTCTGGACCCGGCCCACAGCCCGTCCGTCACGGCCAAGAACGTCGATCTGGACGCTCTCCGAGCGGTCTTTCCGGGCTTCTAATCGATCACCGAGACAGAAATCACAAACGGAGGCAGAATTCCCCCAGACACTGGCGTCGAAAGGGATGACTGTCCATGACCTACACCGACGACTCCGGACGCTGCTGCGGCTGGTACGCGAACGTCGAAGCGGCCCGCACCGCGAAGCAGCTGTACGCGGCGATGGAGCAGGTTCCGTGCGAATCCTGCAACCGCCACGTCGCGGCCAGCGAGGTCCCGGAGACGTTACGCCCGGTCTGGGAGTACTACTCCACCCAGACCAACCCGCGCCGCATGCCGCGCGCGCTCGGGTTCTGGCTCTACCGGCACCCGAACACGCCCGTCGTCCAGGCGTCATAGCGGCTGCGCCGGGGAGCGTCCCCTCCGTATCGTGATCGCACGATCGGAGAGGGGCGACGATGGCCGGGCGAACCGCGCCCCTGCGGGTCTTCCTGTCGTGCACGAGCGAACTCGCCGCCCCGCGCGGCGAGTCCTTCGTGGACGCGGCGATTCGCGCGGTCAACCGGGCCGGCCACGCGCCCGACCACATGCAGTGGTTCGGCGCGTCCGCGGACACGCCGGTCGACGAGTCCGAGCGCCGGGTCCGGGGCAGCAACCTGTTCGTCGGGCTGCTCGGGCACCGGTACGGCACCGAGGTGCCCGACCGCTCCGGCGTGTCCTACACCGAGGCCGAGTTCGACGCGGCCGTCGAGGCCGGCATCCCGCGGCTGATCTTCCTCCGCGACGGCGTGCCGACCGACGTCGAGCAGCGGCAGGTCGTGTTCCGGGCCAAGGCGTCCGAGGCCGTCGTCGACCGGTTCGAGACGCCGGGCGAGCTGGAGCTGCGCCTCTTCGCCGCGCTCACGCGTCACGCCGAAGACCACGACGACGCGCTCGTCGACCGGCTCGTCCGGATCCTGCGGCGCGATCCGGTGCCGGACGCGGCCCGGGCCGTCCGGGCCCTACCGCCCGAGCGCGCGGCCCGCGCGCTGGCCGAGGCCGACGCCCAGGACGCCGCCGACGTCCTCGGTCACCTCGCGTCGCCCGGGATCATGGCCGGGAGCTGGGCCGGTTCCGCCCTCGCGGCGATGAAGCCCCGCCGGGCCGACGCCATCCTCGACCTGGTCGGCGACCGGTTCACCGCCGCCCGCCTCCGGGCCGCACGGCGGGCTGCGACAGCGATCGCCGACGCGTCGGCGAAGTCGGCCGCCCTCGGCGACGCGACCGAGCCGATGACCGCCGCCGGCCCCTCACCCCGGAACACGCTCGGTTACGTACAGCGGTTCGCGCGCGGCACGATCACCTGGACGCCGACCGGCGGTACACGCGTGCTCACCGCCGACATCGCCGACTGCTTCGATCGGCACGGTGGCACGACCGGCGTACTCGGCTTCCCGATCGGCGCGTTGCAAGCAGTTCCGCATTCGCCGTTCGGCACCCGCGGTGGTTTCCAGGAATTCGAAGGAAACGTCAGCGGAAACGGGGTCGTCCGGCGCACCGAGCATGGAGCGTTCGCCAGTTGGGGACCACTGGCGGAATATCACCGCTCGACTCCCGGGCTCGGCTTTCCGCTCGGCGATCTGGTCATCGTCCCGGGCTTGGCGAAACCCGGCTTCTACCAGGAGTACGAGGCCGGAATCGTCACGTGGACCGATTCCGCAGGTGGCCAGATCCTGCGCGACGAGATCGCCGAGGAACACCTCGGCAACGGTGGCGGAATTGTCTTCGCCACCGGGCCGGCTGAGCCGAGCCCGCGCTCACCGCAGGGCACCGACGGAGTGACGCAACGCGTCGAGGTGGCCGACGGCGCCTACGAGAGGGGGTTCGCCGATCGACTGTTCGCGCCCCGCCCGCAGGTGGTCCGGACGACATCGTCGCTCGAGGTGGACGTCACCGTGCGGCCTGCGGTGGCGTACTCGTCGGACGTCGGTGGCACCGTCGTTCTGAGCGATCGGGTCGACGAGCGGTACGCCGAGGCCGGCGGCACCGGGGGGCCGCTGGGGTTCCCGCTCGAGGCGGTCCGTTGGCCCTGGCCCGCCCAGCCGTTCGAGGGCGGGGTGATGTCACGCGAAGGCGTCGTCGTCTCCGGCGCGATCCATTCGCTCCTGCGCGCCGACCGCGCGCTCGCGGCCCGGCTCGGCGAGCCCGAAGAAAACAAACAGGGCGCGATCCAATTCTTCGCGAACGGCGTGGTCACCATTCGGAACGGGATCGCCGAACCCTGGGTACGGCCCTAACTCTCGCGCAGATACTTCGGCGGCACCGCGTCCACCAGCCACACATTGTTCGCCGACCGGTAGAACGTGTGGCCGTCCTTTTCCATGGCCGGAGCGTCGATCTCCAGAATGGCCACCGCACCGCGTCGCCGGGCGCCGACCCGCTGGGCGGTCTCGCGGTCGGGGGAGAGGTGCACGTGGTGCCGCTTCCCCTTGATCAGGCCCTCCGCCCGGATCGACGGCAGCACCGCCGCGCTGGTGCCATGGAACAGCACCCCGGGCGCGGTCGCCGGCTCCAGCCCGAGCTCCACCGGCACTGAGTGGCCCTGGTTGGCGCGGACCCGCTCGACCCCGTCCGGGCCGACGACTACCGCGAACCGCTGCTTGTCGCTGGTCTCGACGATCGTGTCGAACACGTCCCGGTCGAGGCGGAGCGCGGTGAGGAACGCCGGTACCGCGACCCAGCCGGCCTCGTCGAGCGTCAGCCCGAATTTCCCCGGATCGTGCCGCAAGGCCAGCGACATCCTCTTGCTCAATCCGGTCAGTCGTGATCTTTCCATGCCACCAATTGTGTTTATGCTGCCGAACCATGTCGACTCAGATAGCCGTGCTCATGACCGGAGCGCCGGCTACCGGCAAGTCCACCGTCGGGCGCCTGGTCGCCCGGGCGTTGAAGGCCGCGCTGCTCGACCAGGACGTCATCACCGGTCCACTGGTCGAGGCGATCGGCGCCGACCTCGACGGGCCCTCGGGTCTCGCCCTGCGGCGCGCCCGCTACGAGTCGATCGTCGCGACGGCCGAGGACTGCCTGGCGGTGGGCGTCTCGGTGGTCCTGGTGGCCCCGTTCACTACCGAGCGCACCGATGTGGATGCTTACCGTCAGCTGGAGGCTCGGCTCGGCGTGCCGACGACGCTGGTCTGGCTCACCGCCCCGGCCGCCGTGCTCGTCGCCCGGATGACGGCCCGCGGCGCGCTGCGTGACGCCGGCAAGCTGGCCGACCCCGACGCCTACTTCTCGACCGGCCTGCTGGCCCCGCCGGCCGCGCCGCACGTGGCCGTTGATGCCAGTGTGGACCCCGTGACCCAGCTGGAAAACATTCTGACGTCACTCCCTTGACATCTCCGCGCCACGAAGCGCAGAGTTTCCCCACCTGGTCGTGACAACGATTACCTAGCTCGAACCCCCAGCGTACGAATCCCGCTCAGGGAACCGAACGCGAACTCGTGACAACGTTTACCTTCACCGCGGAAGGGAGCTGCCGGCCATGCTCGTCGCCAACCCGAACCTCGCCATCGACCGGCTCGTCACGCTGGCCGAGATCGTGCCGGGCGCCGTGATGCGCTCCCGGCGGACCGAGCTCTCCCCGGGCGGCAAGGGCGTGAACGTGGCCCGGGTGCTCCGCGCCCACGGCGTCGACGTCCCCTTACTGGGGTTGCTGTGCCAGGGGGACGGCGCGCTGCTCGCCGGTCTGCTGGCCGACGAGGGCGCGGACCTGGTCGCGGTCGAGACGCCGGGGACGGTCCGGCAGGCCCTGGTGTTCCGGGAGGCCGACGCCGGGCGCATCACGGTCGTCAACGAGCCCGGCGACGCGGTCCCGGCCGCGGCCTGGCAGTCCTACCTGGACACGGTGGCCGCCCGGCTGAACGCCGGTGACCTGCTGACGGTCTCCGGCAGCCTCCCGACCGGGGTTCCGGTCGAGGGCTACCGGCAGCTCGTCGAGCTGGCCCACGCCCGCGGGGCGATCATCGTCGTCGACGCGGCCCCGGCGCCGCTGGCGGTCGCGCTGCCGGCCCACCCCGATGTGGTCTGCCCGAACCTGGAGGAGGCCGAGGCCACGCTCTCCGGTGCGCCGGTCGACGTACTGCCGATCCCGGACGGGGCCGACGTCCGCGAGCGCGCCGAAGCGGCCGCGCGCGCCCTCGTCGCCGCCGGAGCCCAGCGGGCTGCGGTCACCGCGGGCGCCGCCGGCACCGCGTTCGCGACCGCGACCGCTCTGACCTGGATCCCCACCGTCCCGGTCGACGTCGTCTCCGCGGT
Source organism: Cryptosporangium phraense (assembly GCF_006912135.1). NCBI lineage: Bacteria > Bacillati > Actinomycetota > Actinomycetes > Cryptosporangiales > Cryptosporangiaceae > Cryptosporangium > Cryptosporangium phraense. The sequence goes on from NZ_VIRS01000030.1 coordinate 5,647, forward strand.
CGGCGCCGGCGACTCGTTCGTCGGCGGGCTCGCGCTCGAGCTGCTCGCCACGAATTACGCCGACTGGCGGGCCGCGGCCGTGCGCGGAGTGGCCACCGCCAGCGCGTCCTGCGAAACGCCGCTGGCCGGCGGGGTGGACCCTGCCCGGGCGGAACAGCTGCGCGGCAAGATCGAGGCACTCCTCGACGAAGCAGGTGCCGCATGAACAAGCCCCAGGTCCGCCTCAAGGACGTCGCGGAACTCGCCGCGACCAGCACGAAGACCGCCTCCCGGGTGATCAACGGCGACCCCAGGGTCGCCGAGGAGACCCGGGTCCGGATCCTCGCCGCGGTCCGCGAGCTGGGCTACCGGCCCGACCCGACCGCCCGGTCCCTGCGCAAGGGCACCGACGACACGCTGGGCCTGGTCATCGACTCGATCGCGGACCCGTTCTTCGCCAACATGACCGGCACGATCGAGCGGCTGGCCATCGCCCGAGGACTGCGCGTCATGATCGCCAGCACCGGCCGCGACCCGCGGCTGGAGACCACTGTGGTCGACGACCTGCTGGCCCGTCGCGTCGCCGGGCTCATCGTCGCCCCGACCGCGCCCGACTACGCGCACCTCGCCAACGCGTCCTGCCCGGTGCTGTTCGTCGACCGTCGTCCCGAGGGCTTCGACGGCGAGACGGTGCTGGTCGACGACAACGGCGGGGCCCGGCAGGCGGTCACCCACCTGGCCGCCCAGGGACACCAGCGGGTCGGGTACGTGGGCGGCAAGATGGACGTCGCCACCACCCGGAGCCGGCTCCAGGGCTACCGCGACCAGGTGCAGGCGTCCGCGCTGAGCGACGCCGACGAGCTGGTCCGGATCGGACGCAACACCGCCGACGAGGGCCGGGCCGCGACCGAGGAACTGCTCGCGCTGCCCGAGCCGCCGACCGCGATCTTCTCGTCGAACACCCGTTGCTCGCTCGGCGTCGTCGCCGCGCTGCACGCCTGCAACCGCACCGACGTGGCGCTGGTCTGCTTCGGCGACTTCGGCCTGGCCGACGTCCTGCAGCCCGGCGTCACGGTGATCGACCACGACCCGGGCGCGATCGGGCAGGTGGCGGCCGAGACCATGTTCGACCGCCTGGCCGGGAAGCAGCCTCAGGAGAAGAACGTCATGCTGCCGTTGCGGCTGGTCATGCGTGGCTCCGGTGAACAACCACCGGCGGTGCGCAGATGACCGGACTCCTGCTCGGTGTCGACCTCGGCACCTCCGACACGAAGGTGCTGGTCCTGCGGGCCGACGGCTCGCGGATCGGCACCTGGCGCCGGCCGACGGTCTGGCGCCGGTTACCCGGCCGCCGGGTCGAGACCGAGGCGGCCACCCTGCTCGACGGCGTGCTGGGAGTCGTCTCCGACGCGCTGGCCGGCCTCGACGAGCCGGTCACCTCCCTGGGCCTCACCGGGCTGGCCGAGTCCGGCGTCGTGATCGACGGGGCCGGGCAGCCGGGCTCGCCGGTCATCGCCTGGCACGACCCGCGCGGGGCCGAGCAGCTGGCCCGCACCCCGCGCGAATTCCGGGACGCGTTCGGAGTCACCACCGGCCTCCCGCTCCACCAGCAGTGGACGATCGCCAAGCTGCTCTGGGCCACCGACAACGGGTTGACGCTGGCCCGAGGATCACGCTGGCTGAACGTCCCCGAGTACATCGCGTTCGCGCTCGGCGCGGACCCGGTCGCCGAGCCGTCGCTGGCCTCCCGCACCGGGATGCTCGACCTCGAGACCGGTGGCCCCTGGACGGCCGCGCTCGACCTGCTGGACGTCGGCCCCCGGTTCGTCCCCGAGCGCCGCTACGCCGGTGAGCCGGCCGGGACCGTGCGGAACCCGGCCGCCCCGAAGCAGCTGCAGGGAGCCACGATCTCGGTCGCCGGACACGACCACCCGGTTGCCGCGTTCGGCGCCGGCGCGGTCGGCCGCGACGACCTGTTCAACTCGTGCGGCACCGCCGACACGCTGCTCCGCGCGATCCCGCGAGTCGTCACCGCGGCCGAGCGTCGCCTGCTGACGAGCGCCCGGGTCGAGGTCGGACGCCACATCCTGCCCGGCACGACGCTGGTCAACGCCCCGTCGCGGGCCGGACTCGTCCTCAAGCGGGTCCTGGCCGCGGTCGGCGCGGCCGACCCGGCCGACCTCGACGCGCACCAGGACGGCGCCGACGCCACCCGGGCCACCGTGACCGGCTCCGACGTCGAAGCCGACGACGTCGTGATCGGACTGCGCGAGGGCGCCACGCCGATCGACGTCTGGGCGGCCGCGGTCGCGGCCAACGCGGCTTACACCGCCGAGCTGCTGGCCCGGATCGCCCCGGTCGCCGGCCCGTACGGACGCGCGGTCGCGGCCGGGGGCTGGCTGCGCCTCGACAGCGTCCGGACCAGCAAGAGCGCGGTGCTGCCGGGGCTGACCGTCAGCACGATCGACCAACCGGGAGCGTTCGGCGCGGCCGTGCTCGCGGCCTGGGCGGCGGCCGGTAGCCCCGGCACCGTCGCCGAGTTCTCCGACCGGCTGCGAAGGCCGGTACCCGCCTAGCACCCCGCCGAACGAGACCCGTACCCCCGTGCGTCCACGAAGGTAATCGATTACCTCGTCGACCGACGCACAACCCTCAGTACGACGAAGGGAACCCGATGACGACCGAATCGGTCGCTGCTACCACCACTCTGGACGACATCGCCGACCAGAACGGCGTCTTCTCGATCATCGCGATGGACCAGCGCAACACGCTGCGCCGGATGTTCACCGCGGTCGGCATCGAGGCCACGCCGGACGACATGGACCAGGCCAAGGTCGACGTCGCCGCCGCGCTCACCCCACTGGCCAGCGGCATCCTGCTCGACCCGACGATCGGCGTCCCGGCCGTCCTGAAGGCCGACGCGCTGGCCGCGAACTGTGGCCTGCTGATCGCGGCCGAGCCGGAGAAGCGCCCGACGTACAACGGCGAGCCCCGCGCCGCCCGCGACCCGCAGCAGGGTGGCGCCTGGGTCCGCGCGCTCGGCGGCCACGCGGTGAAGTTCCTGATCCAGGTCCGTCCGCACCGCCAGTTCGGCCACGGTGAGCCCGACCTGCAGGCCGAGGCCATCGAGGTCGTCCGCCAGGTCGTCGCCGACTGCCGCGCGGCCGGCATCCCGTCCGTCGTCGAGAACCTCATCTACTCGCAGCCGGGCGAGGAGCTCAGCGCGCAGCAGCGCGAGGACCTGATCGTCGAGTCGGCGATCCTCCTCGACGACCTGGAGCCCGACCTGCTCAAGCTCGAGTACCCGGGCAGCGCGGCCGGCGCGAAGCGCCTGGCCGGCGCGCTGCACGGCCCGTGGGCCGTGCTCTCGGCCGGGGTCGCGTTCGACCAGTTCCAGGAGGTCGTGCGGGTCTCCTGCGACGACGGTGGCGCGTCCGGGTTCATCGCCGGCCGGTCGGTCTGGAAGGAAGCGATCGGGATGGACGCCGCCGAGCGCGCGGTGTTCTTCGCCGAGTCGGCCCGTCCCCGGCTGGAGACGCTGCTCGCGGCCGTCGATGGCCGGGCGCGGTCGTGGCGAGAGGTGGCGCGTCACTGATGGCACCGGTGCTGCAGGCCCGCGGGATCACCCGCGAGTACGGACACGTCACGGCCCTGGCCGGTGCGGACTTCGACATCGAGGCCGGGGAGGTCGTCGCGCTGATCGGCGACAACGGAGCGGGCAAGAGCACGCTCACCCGGATCCTGTCCGGGACCGACGCGCCGACCAGCGGCGAGATCCTGTTCGAGGGCGAGCCGGTGACGCTCTCGTCGCCGGTGGCCGCGCGGGAGCTCGGGATCGAGACCGTGTACCAGGACCTCGCGCTCGCGCCCCACCTGTCCGCGGTGCAGAACATGTACCTCGGGCGGGAGATCATGAAGCGCGGCCTGCTCGGCCGGCTGGGCTTCATGGACCGGGCCGCGATGCGGGCCGGCAGCCGCACGGCGTTCGACTCCCTCGGCGCGACGGTCCGCGAGCTCGACGGCACGGTCGGGGGAATGTCTGGCGGGCAGCGCCAGGGCATCGCGGTCGCCCGGGCGGCGGCCTGGGCGAGCAAGGTGATCTTCCTCGACGAGCCCACGGCCGCGCTCGGCGTGGTCCAGACGAAGAACGTGCTGGACCTGATCCGGCGGACCGCCGCCAACGGGATCGCGGTCGTGTTCATCAGCCACTCGATGCCGCACGTCATCGACGTCTCCGACCGGGTCCAGGTCATGCGCCAGGGCCGCCGGGTCGCGACGTTCCGCACCGCCGACACGTCGATGGAACAGCTCGTGGGCGCCATGACCGGCGCCCTGGACGGGAGGGTCGCGTGAGCACCGTCGCTACGAAACCCCGGGAAGCACCCGCGAAGACGCCTCCGGCCAAGGGCCGCGTGCTCAAGCTGCTGGCCACCCAGCAGTTGCAGATCGTGTTCGTGCTGCTGGTGATCTACGCGATCTTCGCGATCGCCCGTCCCGAGACGTTCCCGACGCTCTACAACCTGCGCGGCATCGTCGTGAACACGTCGATCCTCGCGGTGCTCGGCGCCGGGATGACGCTGGTGATCATCACCGGCGGCATCGACCTCTCGGTCGGCTCGGTGTTGGTGTTCAGCGGCGTCATCGCGTCCAAGACGATGGTGGCGGTCGGCGGCCAGGGCTGGGGCGCGGCCGCGATCGGGCTGCTCGTCGCCTGCGGGTGCGGCCTCGGCTGGGGCCTGCTGAACGGCGTCCTGATCGCGAAGCTGAACATCCCGCCGCTGATCGTGACGCTCGGCACGCTCGGGATGGCGCTCGGCTTCTCGCAGATCCTCACCAAGGGCGTGGACCTCCGGGACGCCCCCGACGTGCTGGTGAACAACATCGGCTTCGGCAACGTCTTCGGCCAGGTGCCGTGGATCTCGGTGATCGCGCTGGTCGTCGTCCTCGTCGTCGGGGTGCTGCTGCACCGGACCCGCTGGGGCCTGCACACCTACGCGATCGGCTCCAACGCCGAGGCCGGCCGTCGCGTCGGGCTGAAGGTCGACCGGCAGCTGATCGGCGTCTACGCGCTGGCCGGACTGTTGGCCGGCTTCGCCGGCCTCCTCAACCTGGTCTTCTACCAGTCGACGACGATCGGCGGGCAGACGCAGACCAACCTCAACGTGATCGCCGGCGTGGTCATCGGCGGCACCAGCCTGTTCGGCGGGGTCGGCACGATCTTCGGCACGATCATCGGCCTGTTCATCCCCGCGGTGCTGCAGAACGGGTTCGTCATCCTCGGCGTCCAGTCGTTCTGGCAGCAGGTCGTCGTCGGGGCGGTCCTCATCGCCGCCGTCTACGCCGACCAGACCCGGCGGGCCCGCGCCCTGCGGGGCGGGCGGTCCCGCGTGCGCTTCCCCTTCCTCTCGTCACGTACCACTCCAACGAAGGAGCACTGAATGAACAGAACCCGGACGACGGCGGCGCTGGCCGGCCTGGCGGCGGTCGCGATGCTGGCCGCGGGCTGCGGCGGCGACTCGTCGAGCGGCGGCGACGGCGGCTACAAGCTGGCGTTCATCCAGGGCGTGACCGGCGACGCGTTCTACGTGACGATGGGCTGCGGCGTCCAGCAGAAGGCCAAGGAGCTCGGCGCGACCGTGTCGATCCAGGGGGCGCAGAAGTTCGACCCGACGCTGCAGACCCCGGTGCTCCAGTCGGTGATCTCGTCCCGCCCGGACGCGATCCTGATCGCCCCGACCGACGCCAAGTCGATGGAGCAGCCGATCAAGCAGGCCACCGCGGCCGGCATCAAGGTCGTCCTGGTCGACACGACGCTCGAGAACACCGGCGACGTCGTCTCGTCGATCTCGTCGGACAACGAGGGTGGCGGCGCGGCCGCGTTCAAGGCGATCCAGCAGCTGGCGCCGAACGGCGGCAAAGTGCTGGTGATCGACAACCAGCCGGGGATCTCGACGTCCGACGCCCGCACCAAGGGCTTCGACGACGCGGCCAAGGCCGACAGCAAGTACACGAACCTCGGCGTCCAGTACGTGCAGAACGACCCGGCCAAGGCCGCCCAGATCGTCACCGCGGCGCTGCAGAAGGACCCCGACATCGTCGGCATCTTCGCGACGAACCTGTTCGGCGCGACCGGCGCGTCCACCGGCGTCCGGCAGGCGGGCAAGCAGGGCGCGGTCAAGATCGTCGGCTTCGACGCGGGATCGGACCAGGTCAAGGCGCTGCAGGAGGGCACGATCCAGGCCCTGATCGCGCAGCAGCCCGGCACGATCGGCACGGATGGCGTCGACCAGGCGGTGAAGTCGCTGAAGGGGGAGTCGACCGAGAAGACGATCCAGACCGGCTTCACGATCGTCACCAAGGACAACCTGAACAGCTCCGAGGGCCAGGCGGCCCTCTACAAGTCCAGCTGCTGAGCCTGCGCCTCCGTCCGCGGCCGACGGCCGCGGACGGAGGCGGTCCGCGGTCAGGAGCGGGGCGCGCGCGACAGGACCAGGACGATCGCGGTGACGGTCAGGACGACCTGCACCGCCACCCCGGCGACCAGCCCGGCCGGCACCCCGGGGACGAAGAACGCCGGCAGTGCGCCCAGCGTCGAGAGGATCCGGGTCCCGGCCACCACCCGGGCGCCGATGCGGTTCCCGGTTCTCCAGGTGTAGACGGCCGCGGCCAGCGTGAGCACGCCGAGTACGGCGCCGATGATCAGGACGACCAGCGGCGGCCCGGCCTCGCCGGAGTCGGTCGGGATCGCCAGGCCGACGAGGTCGGCGACGCCGAGCAGCGCGGCCAGCGCCAGCCCGATCTTGTTCTTCGTGGTGACCGGGGCGGAACGGCGGGTGGCGGCGATCGAAGTCATGAGTGGTCCCCTCGGGAGCTGCGGTTTCGGATGCCCTCAGCCTGTGGTCCGCTCCGGCCCCGGCACATCGGCCCGATCACCCGGCCACCCGGGAAGCTGCCCGGGTGATCTGGGGGCCGGCCCGCCCCACCTGGGCGTTCCGACCGTCATCATCTGAGCATGGAACCGGTCATCCGTGTGCTGATCGCCGACGATCACCTGGTGGTGCGGCGCGGAATCCGCGCGCTGCTCTCCTCGCTCGACGGCGTCGAGGTGGTCGGCGAGGCGGCGAACGGCGAGGACGTGCTGCGGGAGGCGCAGCTGACCCGGCCCGACGTCGTCGTGATGGACGTGCAGATGCCGTCGATGGACGGGATCGAGGCCACCCGCCGGCTCGGTTCGGTCCTGCCGGACGTCCCGGTGCTCGTGCTGACGATGTTCGAGGACGACGACACGGTGTTCGCGGCGATGCGCGCCGGGGCCCGGGGGTACCTGCTCAAGGGCGCCGAGCAGCAGGACATCCTGTCGGCGGTGCGGTCGGTCGTCGCCGGGCAGGTCGTGATCGGGCCCGGGATCGCGAGCCGGCTGATCACCTACCTGAGCGCCCCGCCGGCCCAGGACGTCCCGTTCCCGGAGCTGACCCCGCGCGAGCGGGAGATCCTCGACCGGATCGCGGCCGGCCGCACCAACACGGCGATCGCCGGGGAGCTCGGGCTGGCGGCCAAGACCGTCGGCAACCACGTCTCGGCGATCTTCGCGAAGCTGCGGGTGGCCTCGCGGGCCGAGGCGATCGTCCGGGCCCGCGAGGAGGGGCTCGGGCGGTGAGATCCGGGTGGGCGATCGGGGCGCTTCCCGGCGGGCTGTGCGTCGCCGGGCTCGTGCTGCTCTGGACGTCGCCGCCGCCACCGGAGCTGGCCTGGTCGGTCGTCTGGGCGCTGGTCACCGGGTCCGGGTTCGCGGCCGCGGCCACCACCGTGCTCGCCCTGCGGCCGTCGTCGGGGCCGGGCCGGGCGATGTTCGCCGGGGCGCTGCTGCTGCTGGCCGCGCCGCTGGGGTCGGCGGCCGGGCTCGGCCGGCTCACCGAGCTGCTGCTCGTCGGGGCGGCCGCGCTGGTGCTGCCGCTCGCGCTGATGCAGGTCGTGCCCCGGCGCCGGGCGCAGGGCGTGCAGCGGGCGCTCGACCTGGTCGTGGGCGTGGGCGGGGTCGCCACGCTGGCCGCGATCGGGTTCCGGCTCGGCCCGGCCGGGTTCGTCACCGCCGGGGTGGTCGGCGTCGGGCTGTTCTGCGCCGGCTGGCTGCAGTTCGAGCTGACGTCCGGCGACGAGCGCCGCCAGGTCCTGTGGCTGATCCTCGGGGTCGCGGCCGCGCTCCCGACCACGTTCCTGTTCGACGTCCTGGCCGACAGCAGTTCGATCACCGCGGAGCAGGTCGCGGTGGGCGTCGGCGTGCTGAACCTGGCCCTGCCGCTCTCGGCCGCGATCGCGCTGCTCGCGCCCCGGTGGACCGACGTCCGGACCGTGATCAGCCACGCGGTGACCGGCGTGACGATGGTCGTGCTGGCCGTGGCCGTCTACGCGGGCGGTGAGTCGGTGTTGCGCCTGCTGGCCGGCGGGGTGCCGCCGCTGTCGGCCCGGGCCGTGCTCGCGGCCGCGGTCGCGGCCGGATTCCACCCGGCCCGGGTGCGGGTCCGGGCCGCGGTGGACGAGCTGCTGTTCGGCGGCCGCTCGGACCCGGTCGACGCGCTCACCCGGCTCGGCTCGGAGCTCACCGCCGGGTCGCCGCCGACCGAGTGGCTGGAGACGCTGCGGTCGGCGCTGGCGGTACCCGGTCTGGTGATCCGGCGCGAGGACGACGTGGTGGCGGCGGCCGGGGAGGTCGATCCGGAGCGGTGCCTGGCCATCCCACTGCGGGCCGGCCCGGAGCACGTCGGCGACCTCGTGGTCGGCGTGCCGCCCGACCAGCTCGGACCCACCGCGGCGACCCGGGACGTCCTGGCCCTGGTGGCCGCGCCGCTGGCCCAGGCGCTGCACGCGGCCCGGCTGAGCGAGCAGCTCCGGATCTCCCGGGGCCAGGTCGTGGCCGCGCTCGAGGAGGAGCGGCGCCGGGTCCGCCGCGACCTGCACGACGGGCTCGGCCCGGCGCTCACCGGCATCGCCTACAGCGCCGACGCGGCCCGGAACCTGGTGACGTCCGACGCCGGGCAGGCCGGGGAGATCCTGCGCGAGCTACGGGCCGACGTCGGGGAGGCGATCGCCGAGGTCAGGCGGATCGTCTACGGCATGCGTCCGCGGGCGCTCGACGAGCTCGGGCTGGTCGAGGCCGTGCGGCAGCGCAGCCTGCACCTGCCCGGCACCGACGGCCGGGCGCTCGCGGTGACGATCGAGGCCGGGCCGCTGCCCGAGCTCCCGGCCGCGGTGGAGGTGGCCGCGTACCGGGTGGCGGTCGAGGCGCTGACGAACGTGTCCCGGCACGCCGAGGCCGGGGCGGCCCGGCTGCGGCTCGCGGTCGACGGGCGGCTCCTGCGGCTGACCGTCACCGACGGCGGGACGGACCGGGGCCGGTGGGAGCCGGGCGTCGGGCTGACGTCGATGCGGGAGCGGGTCGAGGAGATCGGCGGCACGCTGCGCGCCGCGTCCGGCCCGGCCGGGGGAGAGGTGACCGCCGAGATCCCGCTGGACGTCCTCCCGGCCGGCTGACCCGGCCCGCCCCACGGTACCCACCGGGTCGTAACGTTCACCGGACCGTCGTGCTGCGCCCGCTTTCCGGACGAGGCCCGCCGCCTACGCTCGCGAACGGTCACTCTGCTGTCACCGTTCGCGGGAGGACACGTGCGGATCAGCAGTGCCCCGTTCAGCATCCTGGGTCCACCGGGCGACGCCGCCTCCGTCACGCCCTGGTCGGTGGGAGAACTCGCCGGCGAGGTCGTCGTCGTGTCCGCGGACGACTTCTGCGCGGACCTCGACCAGCTGTTCCGGTCGCGGGACACGCTCACGGTCGTCGTCGTGCGCGACTCGGCCCGGCGGACCGGGCTGATCATGCGGTCGGCGTTCGAGCTCGTGATGTCGGGCCCGTTCGGGTACGGCCGGTCGCTCTGGGGTCGCCGCCGGATCGGCGCGATGGCCGACTGGACCCCGGTGGTCCTCTCGGCCGAGACGCCGATCACCGACGCGTCCCACCGCGTCCGCACCCGGGGCTGGCAGAACCGGTACGACGACCTGCTGGTCAGCTGGCCGGGCGGGCGGCTCGGCCGGGTCTCGGCGGCCCGGCTGTTCGACGCGCTGGCCCGCCGACTCGTCGAACAGGCCACTCAGGACGCGCTGACCGGCCTGGCCAACCGGCGCCACTTCCTCGATTCGCTGGCGTCGGCCTGCGCGGACGAGTCGCACAGTGTCGCGGTCGCATTCGTCGACCTCGACCGGATGAAGGGCGTCAACGACAGCCTCGGGCACGGCGTCGGCGACCAGCTGCTGGTGTCGGTCGCGCGCCGGCTGCTGGCCGCGTCCGGGCCCGGGGACGTCGTCGCCCGGCTGGGCGGCGACGAGTTCGCGGTGCTTCGCACCGCGTCCGCTGGAAGCTCGGAAATAGCCGCACCCGCGTTCGGCGAGCAACTCCGGGCCGCGGTCGACGCGATCGATCCGACGCTGCCGCAGGCAGCGCACAGCACCGCGAGCGTCGGGGTCGCGGTGGCGAGCGCGCCGGTGGAGCCGGGCGAACTCCTGCGGGACGCGGACGCGGTGATGTACCGGGCCAAGCGGGCCGGACGGAACGCGGTGCGGGTCGTCCGGAGCGGTCGGCCGGTCCCGGTCCGACGGTCGGCCGGGGCCCAGCGGCTGCGCAACGCGCTCGACGACGGCGAGCTGCAGCTGCACTACCAGCCGATCGTCGAGGTCGCGACCGGCCGGGTCGTCGGCGCGGAGGGGCTGGTCCGGTGGCGGCACCCGCGCCGCGGGCTGCTCGCGCCGGGCGAGTTCCCGGCCGACTCGCTCACCGGCCTGGCGATGATCGACGGGTGGGTGCTGCGGACCGCGTGCGCCGACCTCGCGTACTGGATCAGCGTCGTCGGCGATCGCGCGCCCGAGCACGTCAGCGTCAACGTGACCGCGGCCGCGCTGCGCGACGGCGGGCTGGAGGACGCGGTGCTGCGGGCCACCGCGCAGGTCGGGCTGGAGGCCCGGCAGTTGCACCTCGAACTCCCGGAGACCGCGGACCTCACGCTGCTGACCGACGCGGTCGGCAACCTCAACACGCTGCGCAGGCACGGCGTCGGCGTGGTGCTGGACGACATGGGCGCGGGCAGTTCGACGCTCCGCCACCTCTCGGTGCTCCCGGTGTCGGGGCTGAAGATCGACCGGTCGTTCGTCGCCGGGATGCTGATCAACGCGAACGACCGGCAGGTGGTCAAGCTGCTCACCGGGCTCGGGAAGAATCTGGACCTACCGGTGATCGCCGAGGGCGTCGAGCAGCCGGACCAGCTGGCCGAGCTGGTCACCCTGGGCGTGCCGTACGCCCAGGGCTACCTGCTCGGCCGCCCGGCTCCGGCGGTGCAGTTCACCGGGCGGCTGATCGAGAGCGTGGCCGTCTAGAGGCCTTCGACCGCGAAGGCCAGGAACTCGGTGACCTCGGCCGTGTTGAAGTTGTCGTCGGTGACCAGGATCAGGCTGCGTCGCCCGTCCTTCAGACGAGGCCCGAGGGTGGCTCCCTCGACGTTGTCGAGGCGCAGGCCGGGCACGTCGGACAGGTCCAGCAGCAGCTGCTTGCGCATCGGTTTCCCGCTCAGACCCTTGTCGAGGACGTTCGTCGCGCCGCGGGTGTCGGCCAGGTAGAGACGGATCTTCCAGGTGTTCGTCTCGAAGATCGACGCGCGTTCGACGACGAGCAGCCGGCCGTCGCCCAGGGCCAGCGCCTCGGAGAGCCCGTTCGTGTCGGTCGAGTCCGCGGCCGGCGGCGTCGCGAACAGCTTCTCCAGCGGGTACGCGTACTGGGCGACCGGCTTGCGGGTCCGGGCGTCGATGGCGGTGATCCGGGTCAGCGCGCCGTTGGTCGCGGACGGGTCCGGGCCGTCCTGGAACAGCGGGTCCTCCATCGACGCGTAGAGCGTGCGGCCGTCGGGAGTGAACGACAGGCCCTCGAGGGTCTGGTTCTGACGCGGGCCGACCTGCTCGGCGCTCATGTGGAAGAGCGTCGGGAGCTGGGCCTTGGTGCGGCCGGTGCGGTCGGCGACGCGGATCGTCGGGTCGCCGAGCGTGGGCGTGCCGGTGGCCGGGACGATCCGTTCGCCCTCGCTGCTCCAGAACAGCCGGCCGGAGCGGGGGTCGACCGCGATGCCCTCGGGGTCGGGGGCGACGACCGGCGGGGTGGCGGTGGAGTCGGTCGGCGGGAACGTGGCGCCGTCCGGCTCGAGCCAGGGCTTGGTGCCGGTCAGCGTGACCTTCGGGCCGGTCGTGGTGACGTCGATCTTGGCCGTGTAGAAGCGCGCCGGGTTCTTGGCTGAGCGGTCGTCGCTGATGATGAAGTACTGGCCGGTGCGACGGTCGTAGCTGATCGCGGAGAGGCCGCCGACCGTCGTCCCCTGGAATTGAAGGGCGTTCGGGAGCGTCTGGACGCCGAGGAACTCGAGGCCGGGGAGGGGGTGGGCCGGGTGGGCTTGGGCCGGGGCTCCGGCGGCGGCGGCTCCGATCGTGAGGGCGGCGGTGAGCAGGACGGCAGACGCGGCTCGGGCTCGCGGCATGGAACGTGCCTCCGGATACGCGGAATCTGGTCGCCGGGAACGGTAGGCCCGAACTGTGGCGCACGCGTGTAAATGAGGCGAACCGGAGATGTTGCTGCGGGTCTACGGCACCAGTATTGCGTTGCCCCAGGCCACGGCGGCGTCGGTGCCGCCGTCTTCGCAGTAGTACTCGGAGCTGGCCGAGACGGCCAGGCGGATCGTGCTCGCGCCTGCGGGCAGCGGGATGCTGAGTTGTCCGGGCTCGCTGCCGGCGTAGATCGTGTCTTCCGCGACCTGGGTGCCGTCGACCGAGATCGTGTAGTGCAGGGAGCCGATTCCACTGTCGTCGGCGCGGTCGTCCATGCCGACGTAGGCCTGGAGGGTGCGGTAGGTGCCCGGTATCTCGAAGTCGGCCCAGGCGGCGTCGTTGGCTTCGCCGTCGTAGGTGGTGCAGGCCGGTTTGATGCGGACGCTCTCGTCGTACTCGACGCCGTTGATCTGGGCTCGGCCGCGGGAGACGCTCGCTTGGTCGTCGCCCTTGTGTGCGTTGAGGAACTCGGCGTCGGACGGTTTGTCGTCGCCGGTGCCGACGACGAAGGCGGGGGTGGGTGTTGGCTTTTTGCTGTTCTGGGCCAGGGGGGTGGGGGAGGTGTTCGTGGTGGGGTCGCCGTTGTCGTTGTTGAGGAGGACCAGGCCGACGATGACGGCGAGCAGGAGGATGACGGCGGCGGCGCCGGCCGGGAGCAGGTAGCGCCGGCGTCTGCTGCCGCTGGGCGGGGCCCATTGGGTGGTTCCGGTTGCCGGGGAGCCCGTGCCGCCGGGGGCGTAGCCGCCGGGACCGGCCGGGTACGGCCCCGAGTGGCCGGGTGCGTGGGCCGCGGAGTCTCCGGGGGCGTGGGGTGCGCCTGCGTAGGGGTCGGAGGCTCCGGGCGCGGGGTGAGCGGACCCGGCCGCGTAGGGGCCGGGAGGGCCGGAGATCGGTTCGCTGGGGACGGCCGGGCGCGGCGGCGACGCCACTCCGGGGGCGAACGCGCTGCCCGGGGTCGGCCCGGTTGCTGCGGGTCCGCCGGGGGCCGGAGCGGTCGGCCCCGAGGCTGGCTCGGCGGTCGTGGGACCGCCCGGGGCGGGTGCGGCCGAGGCGGGGGCACCCGGGGTGGGTGCGGCCGAGGCTGGAGCACCCGAGGCGGGTGCGGACGAAGCTGGGGCACCCGAGGTGGGGGCACCCGGGGCGGGTGCGGCCGGGGCGCGGGTTACCGAGGCGGGGGCGGCGGTGGCCGGGGTCGGACCGGCGGCTGCGGGTCCGCCGGAGGCGGGAAGAGCCGAGGCGGGGAAAGCCGAGGCGGGCGGGCCCGAGGGCGGCGGACCGGAGGTGGGCGCGGAGAAGGACGCGCCGGAGGAGGGGGAGTCGGGGACGGGTCCGCCGACCGGCGGGGCACCGGCCGGTCCGCCCGGGACCGGTCCCCCCACCGCGGCCCACCCGGCTGCGGGCGCGCTATCCGCCGCCGGATCACCCACCGCACGGCTCCCCGGCGAGCCGCCGCCAACAGCACCGCCGCCCACCGCCGATCTTCCGGCCGGACCGAACTCGCCCGCCGCCGGGCCGGGCGCGCCCGCCGCCGGACCGAACCCATCTGCCGCTGGACCGAACCCACCTGCCGCCGGGCCGTGCCCGCCCCCCGTCGGGCCGAACCCACCTGCCGTCGGGCCGAACCCACCTGCCGTCGGGCCGGGCGCGCCCGCCGCCGGACCGAACCCACCCGCCGCTGGGCCGAACCCGCCCGCCGCCAGGCCGGGCCCACGCCCTGCCGGGCCGGGGCCGGCCGGCGCGCCGGCCGGCCTGGGGTCGGCGGCGATCGGGGGGAAGGGCTCGACTCGGGTCGGGTTCAAGGGCGGTGGGGTGGGGGTCAGGCCCGGGGTCGCGCGCAACAGCGCGGCCAGCGCCGCCGCCGACGACTGCGGCGAACCGTTCACGATCGGGTACAGCAGGTCACGGGCCTGCGCGGTCGTCAGGCGGTCGTCGGGCTCCTTGGCCAGTAACCCGTCGAGCACCGGCGCCAGCGGCCCGGCCTTCTCGGCCGCCCGGTGCGGCCTCGTCGCGCTCGCGAACAAGCCCGCCAGCGCATCCGTCGTGTCGAACGCGTCCACCGCCTCGACCGCCGCATACAGGGTCGCCCCGAGGCCGAACAGGTCACCGGCTCCGCTCGCCGCGCCGCGGAGGACCCGCTCGGGCGCGATGAAGCCCGGCGTCCCCATGACGACGCCCGGCAGCGTGCGCGACCCGGCCCCGAGCACCGACGCGATCGAGAAGTCGGTCAGCAGCACGGTGCCGTCCGGCTGCACCATCACGTTCTCGGGCTTGACGTCCCGGTGCCAGACCCCGGCCTCGTGCGCCGCGTCCAGCGCGTCGAGCAGCATCAGCCCGATGCGCGCGACCAGCACCGGCGGCAGCGGCCCGGCCGCGCCGATGACGTCGGACAGCGACCGGCCCGATACCAGCGGCATGACGATGAACGGCGTCCCGTAATCCTCGACCACGTCGTGCACCGAGATGATGTTCGGGTGGTTGAGCTTCCCGGCCGCGCGCGCCTCGCGCATCGCGCGGTCGACGAGCTCGGCCCGCTCCTCGTCGGTGCTGGTCGGCGGGATCCGCAGCTCCTTCACCGCGACGGGCCGGTGCAGGCGCAGGTCGAACCCCCGCCACACCACGCCCATCCCGCCCGTACCGACGACGGAATCGAGCCGGTATCGCCGGTCGACGACCCGCCCTGGTGCGCTCATCCTGCTGTTACTCCCTCACCGTCCGGCCACGACGACCGTATCGCCTCGGGCCTAGCGGCTCGGTTCGCCGGACTACACGCCCAGTGTCTCCCGCGACGGCGCCCCCGCACTCGTGCTGGTCAGCGCCCGGATGATGTCTTCGACGCGGGCTTTGGCGTCCCCGAAGAGCATTTGGGTGTTTTCTCGGAAGAAGAGCGGATTCTGGACGCCGGCGTAGCCGGCCGCCATCGACCGCTTGAAGACCACGACGTTCTCGGCCTCCCAGACGTGCAGCACCGGCATCCCGGCGATCGGGCTGGCCGGATCCTCGGCCGCCGACGGGTTGACCGTGTCGTTCGCCCCGATGACCAGCACCACCGACGTCGACGCGAAGTCGTCATTGATCTCGTCCATCTCCAGGACGATGTCGTAGGGCACCTTGGCCTCGGCCAGCAGCACGTTCATGTGGCCGGGCAGGCGACCGGCGACCGGGTGGATGCCGAACCGCACCTCGACCCCGCGGTCACGCAGGATCCGGGTCAGCTCGGCCACCGGGTACTGGGCCTGGGCGACGGCCATGCCGTAACCGGGCGTGATGATCACCGACCGGGCCGCGGCCAGCAGGTCCGCGGTGCCCTCGGCGGTCACCTCGCGGTGCTCGCCGTAGTCGGTGTCGGACGCCGGACCGGCGGCGATACCGAAGCCACCGGCGATCACCGAGATGAACGAGCGGTTCATGGCCTGGCACATGATGTACGAGAGGTAGGCACCGGACGAGCCGACCAGCGCACCCGTCACGATCAGCAGATCGTTGGAGAGCAGGAACCCCGACGCCGCGGCGGCCCAGCCGGAGTAGCTGTTGAGCATCGAGACGACGACCGGCATGTCACCGCCGCCGATCGAGGCCACCAGGTGCCAGCCCAGGGCCAGCGCCAGCACGGTCAGCGCGATCAGCAGCCCGAGGTTCGGCGTGGCCACGAACCAGACGGTCAGCGCGACGAACACGACGAGCGCCCCGATGTTCAGCGCGTTCTTGCCCGGCAGCATCAGCGGCGCGGAGTTGATCCGGGCCGAGAGCTTGAGGAACGCGACGATCGAGCCGGTGAACGTCACCGCCCCGATGAACACGCCGATCGCCACCTCGGCGTGGTGAATCCCGAGCAGGGAGCCCGACAGCGACGAGTGCTCGAGGTAGCCGTTCCAGCCGACCAGCACCGCGGCCGCGCCGACGAAGCTGTGCAGCAGCGCGATCAGCTCCGGCATGCCGGTCATCTCGACGACCCGGGCCCGCCAGAGCCCGATGCCGGCTCCGACCACCATCGCCGCGATCAGCAGCACCCCGCCGACGACCGACACGTCCCCGTCGATCGCCAGCACGATGGTCGCGACCAGCGCGATGACCATGCCGACGATGCCGGACGTCGCCCCGGCCCTGGACGTCTCGTGCTTGGACAGTCCGGCCAGGCTGAGGATGAACAGCAGGGCAGCGAGCAGATACGCGGCCTGAGCCGCCGACGTCACGGTCACGGATCAGCTCCTCGAGAACATGCCGAGCATGCGGCGGGTCACGGCGAATCCGCCGAAGATGTTGATGCTGGCCAGCAGGATGGCGATCGCCGCCAGCGCGGTCACGGAAACCTCGTCGTGGCCGATCTGGAGCAGCGCGCCGACGACGATGATCCCGGAGATCGCGTTGGTCACCGACATCAGCGGCGTGTGCAGCGCGTGGTGGACGTTGCCGATCACGTAGTAGCCGATCACGATCGCCAGCACGAACACGGTGAAGTGCGCGGTGAGCGCGGCCGGGGCGAACGCGACGATCAGGAACAGCGCAACCGCCGCGACCGCGGCCGGGACCAGCCGCCGCGCCGGGCTCTTCGCCGGCTTCACCGGCGCCGGTTCCGCCTTGGCGGCGGCCGGCGCCGCGGGGGCCGCGCTCACCGCCACGGGTGGCGGCGGCCAGGTCTGCTCGCCGTCGCGCACGACGGTCATCGACCTCTGGACGACGTCGTCGAAGTCGAGGACGAGCCGGCCGTCCTGGCCCGGGGTGAGCAGCTTCATCAGGTTGACGAGGTTCGTGCCGTAGAGCTGCGAGGCCTGCGCCGGGAGCCGGCCGGCCAGGTCGGTGTAGCCGATGATCGTCACGCCGTGGTCGGTGACGATCGCCCGGCCGGCGACGCTGCCCTCGACGTTGCCGCCCTGCGCGGTGGCCATGTCCACGATCACGCTGCCCGGCTTCATGCTGGCCACGTGCTCGGCGGTCAGCAGTTTCGGCGCCGGCCGGCCGGGGATCAGCGCGGTCGTGATCACGATGTCGACGTCGGCCGCCTGGGCCGCGTAGAGCGCGGCCGCGGCCCGGTCGTAATCCTCCGACGTGGCCTTCGCGTAGCCGTCGGTGGACGCGGCGACGTCGACGTTCACCGGGAGGAACTCGCCGCCCAGCGAGCCGACCTGCTCGGCGACCTCGGGCCGCGGGTCGGTGGCCCGCACGACCGCGCCGAGGCTGTTCGCGGCCGCGATCGCGGCCAGCCCGGCCACCCCGGCCCCGGCGACCAGCACCTTGGCCGGCGGGACCTTGCCCGCCGCGGTGACCTGGCCGGTGAAGAACCGCCCGAACGCGTGCGCGGCCTCGATCACCGCCCGGTACCCGGCGATGTTCGCCATCGACGAGAGGACGTCCATCGACTGCGCGCGGGAGATGCGCGGGACGGCGTCCATGGCCAGGACCGTGACCGGGCGGGTCGTCAGGGATTCCAGCAGCGCCGGGTTCTGGGCCGGGGCGATCAGCGCGACCAGCGTCGCACCCTCGGCCAGCGCGGCGATCTCGGTCGCCGACGGCGCGTTCACCTTCAGCACGACGTCGGACCGCCAGACCGCGTCGGGGTCGCCGATCCGGGCCCCGGCGTCCAGGTACGCCTCGTCGGAGAAGCTCGCCGCCGCCCCGGCACCGGACTCGACGACCACGTCGTACCCGAGCCCGACGAGCTGCTTGACGGTGGCGGGTGTTCCGGCGACCCGGGTCTCGCCCGGCGCGGACTCGGTGACGATGCCTATCGTCTGCCCTGGCGACTCGTCCATCGGGCGTCCTCCCTCGTCAGCGCTGACGGGTGCTCAGGCGTCGGAAGGTCGGCGCGCGGCCGCGCGACGGCTGATTCCGATGGCACCGATCAGCGCGGCGACCACGACCTGCGGAATGCTTGCACGAAATTTCTGGGTCCGAATACCGGTGTAACGAACGCCTCAGGCCTGCGAGTTCGAAACGCCGATACTCAATCAATTCAGATTGACGTTCGTGACAAAAACAGTGGATCGATCAGGACTTCTCGTCGTTCTCGGTACTGCGGATCCACATGTCTTCGGCGATGAAGAATTCGAGCAGCGACGCGATCTCCGCCGGGGAGTCCCCTTCGACGACGATTTCGCCGTTGATCTTGATCGTCACGTCGTCGAGTAACTCGAGCGTGCGGATCTCCGGGGTCGCTTGCATCAGCACGGCGATCACCTGGGTGAGGCTGGCGTCGTCGAACGCGCGCTCCATGGGTCTGTCCTCTCGTCGCGACTACGGGAGAACAGAGCGCGAAGCGTGGCTCCTGATACGTCGTCAGTCGACTCCGGGGAGGACCGCGACGCGGTCGGCGTGGTCGAGGCGGTAGCCGACACCGCGGATCGTGACGATGCTCGGGCCGGTGCCCGACAGCTTGGCCCGCAGCCGGCGGACGTGGACGTCGATCGTCCGCTCGCTGGAGCGGAACCGGGTGCCCCAGACCGCGTCGATGAGCTGGCGGCGGCTGAACACCTGGCGCGGGTGGCGGGCCAGGTACGAGAGCAGGTCGAACTCGCGCCGGGTGAGCGTGAGGTCGGCGCCGTCCTGCACCGCCACCCGGCGGCCGGCCAGGATCCGCAGCGGCGCCCGCGGCGCCGGCGCGGCCGGCCCGGCAGGCACGGCCGCCGCCGGCGCGCCCTCACCGAAATCCAGCGAGACGTTCGCGCTGACCGCCGTGTCGCCGGTGCGGGCGTGCTCGGCCAGGAGGTCACTGATCTCCGCGCACAGCGTCGAGGCGACGCCGGTGGCGTGCCCGCCGGTCAGGTCGATCTCGACCAGCACCCGCGCCGAGACCGGCGCTTCCAGCTCCGCCTGCGCCGTCATCGAGTTCCGACCTCCTGCCGAACGTCCGGCCCGCTCAGGTCACCCTAAGCAGGCCCCGCCACTCCGCGCTGGCCCGCACGGCCCACCTTCATGCTCACTCACGCCGGGACGAGCCCCGGCCGGCCGGCCACGGTCGCCCAGGAGGCGGTCGTGGTCACCGGGGACGTCCGCACCGCGATCGAGTCGACCGTGCGCGCCTCCGCCAGCCAACGCTCCGGCGTCACGTCGAACCGGAGGTAGCCCCGGCGCGAACCGTCGAAGTACCGCACGTGCGGATTGAGCGTCGGGTTCGCGGTCTTCAAGGGTGCGTCGAACGCGGCCGGGAAGTCCGAGCTGACGCTGGTGGCGGTGAACTCAACCGCGACCGGAGCCGACGTCAGGTCGTCCCGGTCGATCCGGAGGTCGGAGAACCACGACGAGTGGATGTCGCCGGCCAGGACGACCGGGTTGGCCACCCGGTGCGAGGCCAGGAACCGGAGCAGCCGGGTGCGGGCCGGGTCGTAGCCGTCCCACTGGTCGAGGTTCGCGATCGGCGGCAGCGGGTGCGCCGGGTCGAGGAAGTTCGGGAACCGGATCTGGCTCATCATCACCTGCTGTGCGATGACGTTCCACCGGGCCGACGACCCGCTCAGCCCGCCCTTCAGCCACTGCTCCTGGGCCGCCCCGGTCAGCGTCCCCGCGGTGTTGCCCAGGCCGGACGCGATCGGCCCGAAGTCCGACGCCGTGCCGGGCGGCTGGTCGGTGCGGTACTGCCGGGTGTCGAGGACGTTGATCCGGGCCAGCCGGCCGAAGTCGAACCGCCGGTAGAGCCGGTAGTCGGGCGAGCCCGGCCGCACCGGGCGGCGCAGCGGCAGGTGCTCGTAGTACGCCTGGTAGGCGGCCGCACGCTGGGCGGCGAACACCGACGGCGACTGGTACTTCGGCGTGTTCAGGTCGTCGATCTCGTCGATCAGGCCGGCGTAGTTGTTCTCGACCTCGTGGTCGTCGGGCGTGAGGATCCACGGGAAGGCCGCGTGGGCGGCCCGCAGGGCCGGGTCGGTCTTGTAGAGCGCGTGGCGGGCCCGGTAGTCGGCCAGCGTGCGCAGCTGGTCCAGGCCCGCGGTCTGCGGCAGCGTGTGCTGACGGTCGGGGTAGACGCTCTTCGGGTCGTACTCGTAGATGTAGTCGCCGAGGTGCAGGACGACGTCGAGCTCCTCGGCGGCGAGCCCGTCGTAGGCGGGCCAGTAGCCGTTCTGGAAGTCCTGGCAGTTGACGACGCCGATCCGGAGCCGGTCGACGCGCGCGGAACCGGCCGGGGCGGTGCGGGTGCGCCCGGCCGGGCTCAGGTGGCCGGCCGCCCGGAACCGGTAGAAGTACTGGCTGCCCGGGCGCAGGCCGCGGACGTCCACGTGCACGGAGTGGGCCAGCCCGGGACGGGCGGCGGCCGTGCCCCGGCGCACGACGTGCGTGAACCGCTCGTCGGTCGCGACCTGCCACTGGACCTCGATCGGCTTCCCGGGCAGCGAACCCGCGTTGAGCGGGTCGTTCACCAGACGGGTCCAGAGCACGACGGCGTCGGGCAGCGGGTCGCCGCTGGCCACCCCGAGCGCGAACGGATCGGATTTGAGCGGAGCCGCGTGAGCGGATCGGACGTCGACCGTGAGCAGCGCGGCACTCGCGGCGGTACCCACCAAGAAACGTCGGCGATTGATCATCAATGCCTCCGAACGCCAGGGGAGCTGGCTATCAGTGTTCCCGCGGGCAGCGGCCCGCGGAGCTGTTTGCCGACAGCGGCGAACCAGTCGTCGTGGAATTCGTCGCCGTCGGCCGCGAACGCGGTGCGGAGCTCGTGCCACGGCAGCCCGGGGTGCCGGTGGTGGACGCTGTGCAGGTTGAACGCCAGCACGAACGTCTCCAGCGGGCGCGGTAACCGGAGGTTGAGCGCTTCCAGCGACGCGTCCAGCCGGGTGCCGTAGTGGTAGGCGTTGTCGGCCAGCGAGATCAGCAGGCCCCGCCCGGCGAGCGCGGCGACGAGCATCCAGCCGTACCGTCCGTAGGCGAGGAAGGCGGCCAGGTGCACGGCGACCACGGCTGAGGCGTCCAGACGGAACTGGGTCAGGAAACGACGGCGGACGCGGTCGAACAGCAGGCCGGTGATCGTGTCGGGCCGGTCGGTCCGGCGGACCAGCGCGGCCCAGCCGCGCTCCGGCAGGAGCGCGAGCAGGACCGACGCCACCTCGGCCAGGTACAGACCGCCGAACAACCGCAGGTAGTAGCCGGGGGCGTGCGAGGCCCAGCGGCCGGTCGCGTAGATCTCGGTGCGCTCGCGCTCGGTCCGGCTGTACCGGTGGTGCAGCAGGTGACCGCTCTTGAGCAGCGCGAACGGCGCGCCGTAGCCGATCGCCAGCACCCGGCCCCAGGCGTCGTTGGCCCGCCGGTCGCGGACCAGGCTGCCGTGGATGGCCTCGTGGAGCAGCGACCAGAACGGGGTCGTGAGCAGCGTGAGCGGGATCAGCAGCAGCCCCCAGGCCGGGCTGCGGGGCAGCAGCCAGAGCGGCAGTACGACCAGCTCGATGCCGAGCCCGACCACCGCGGCACCGATCAGTCGACGCATGCCGCGGACGCTACGGCCCGGGCCTGTCCGCGGACCGACGCCGAGATGAAGGTTCGGTTGGCCACCTGACGGGATATAACGGTCAAAACGGATGTTCAGGGAGGCGTCGTGGCGGGGTTGCTGTATCGCCTGGGTGTCGTCGCGTACCGGCGCCGAATCCTGATGTCGTTGGGCTGGCTGCTGGTGCTGGCGGCGGTCGGAGTCGGCGCGGCCACGCTGTCCGGCTCGACCGTGAACACGTTCAGCATCCCCGGGCAGGAGTCGACGACCGCGCTGGACCGGATCGGCGAGCGGTTCGGTTCGGCCGCGAACGGCGCGTCGGCTCAGGTCGTGTTCCAGACGTCCGGGCCGATCACCGGGGCCGCGACCGAGGTGGCCGCGGCCGTCACCCGGCTGAACGGCCTGCCGGGGGTGGTGAGCGCGACGAACCCGCTCGACCCGGCGTCGCCGGTCGTCTCCCGGGACCGGCGGGCCGCCTACAGCACGGTCACGTACGCGGTGCCGGCGACCGACCTGACGTCCGGGCAGCGGGAGGCGCTGCTCGCCGCGGTGTCGTCGTTCCGGTCCGACCGCCTCGACGCCGAGGTGACCGGCGAGGCGTCGCAGGCCCAGGGCGGTGACGTCGGCGGGCCGGCCGAGGCCGGTGGTGTGGTCGTCGCGCTGGTCGTGCTCGCGATCACCTACGGATCGCTGGTCGCCGCCGGGATGAACCTGCTGACCGCGCTGGTCGGCGTCGGGATCGGTGCGCTCGGCATCACCGCGCTGACCGGCTTCGTCGAGCTGCAGGCCACCACGCCGGTGCTGGCGATCATGCTCGGACTGGCCGTCGGCATCGACTACGCGCTGTTCCTGTTCACGCGGTTCCGGCACGAACTGGTCGACGGGCGTGCGGTCCGGGAAGCCGTGCCGATGGCGGTCGGGACGGCCGGGTCGGCGGTGGTGACGGCCGGGCTGACCGTGGTGATCGCGCTGGCCGGGCTGTCGGTCGCCGGGATCCCGTTCCTGACCGAGATGGGGCTGGCCGCGGCCGGGACGATCGTGGTCGCGGTGCTGATCGCGGTGACGCTGGTACCGGCCGTGCTGGCGTTGATCGGTGTGCGGGCGCTGCCCCGCCGGAAGCGCGCGTCCCGGGGTTTCGTCGCCGGCTGGGCCCGGCTGGTGACGTCCCGGGCCTGGATCTGCCTGGGGGCGGCGATCGTCGTGCTCGGGGTGATCGCGATCCCGGTCGCGTCGATGCGCACGTCGCTGAACCAGCCCGCGCCGGAGGACAGCACGCAGGCCCGGGCCGCGTCGATCATCTCGGCCCGCTTCGGGCCCGGCTTCACCGGGCCGCTGCTGATCCTGGCCGACGGTCCGGACGCGGTCGCGGTCGCCAAGTCCGCGATGGCCGCGGTCCGCGACCTCGACGGCGTCGCGGTGGTGGCCGGCCCGAACGTCAACGGCAATGGGGACGCTGCGCTGGTGAGCGTGATCCCGTCGTCGGGACCGGACGCGGCCGCGACCGTGGCGCTGGTGCATTCGCTCCGGTCGGCGCTGAGCCGCGTCGGGGGGAGCGCGTCGCTGTCGGTGACCGGGGCGACCGCGGTGAGCGTCGACGTGTCGCAGAAGCTCAGCGAGGCGCTGCCCCAGTACCTGGTGCTGGTCGTGGGGCTGGCGCTGGTGCTACTGATCCTGGTGTTCCGGTCGCTGCTGGTGCCGGTGACCGGCGTGCTCGGATTCCTGCTGACGATCGGGGCCGCGCTCGGGGCCACGACCGCGGTGTTCCAGTGGGGGTGGCTCTCCGCGGCGGTGAACGCGGACGTGACCGGGCCGCTGCTGAGCCTGTCGCCGATCATCGTGGTCGGGATCCTGTTCGGCCTGGCCATGGACTACCAGGTGTTCCTGGTGTCGCGGATGCACGAGGCGCACGCCCACGGGTTGTCGCCGCGGTCCGCGGTCGTGACCGGCTTCCGGCAGGCCGCGCCGGTCGTCGTGGCGGCCGCGTCGATCATGTTCGCGGTGTTCGCCGGGTTCATTCCCCAGGGCGACGAGACGATCAAGCCGATCGCGTTCGCGCTGGCCACCGGCATCCTGTTCGACGCGATCGTAGTGCGGATGATCGCGATGCCGGCCGCGCTGACGCTGCTCGGGAGCGCGGCCTGGTGGTTGCCGTCGTGGCTGCGGTGGCTCCCGGCGGTGGACGTCGAGGGCGCCGCGTTGGAGCGCGAACCGGTTAAGACGCCAGAATTTGCCCACCAATGACCGGCGGGTGCCCTACCGTGCTCGGGAACGGAAATCTGGTTCCTCGGCTGAGGGGGAGCATCGTGAAAGTTCGGGCCGACAACGAGCGCTGCGAGGCGCACGGGCAGTGCTGGATGGTGGACGAAGACCTGTTCACCTTGGACGACGACGGCTACAGCACGCTCGGAGCCGGGGTCGACGTCCCGCCGGGCAAGGAAGCGGTGGCCCAGGCCGGCGTCGACGCCTGCCCCCTGCAGGCGCTGCGGATCGACGCATGAAGCGCCGGCTCCTCGTCGCGCTCGCGTCGGTCGCGGGTGCGCTCGCGCTGGTGGGCGGCGGGGTGGCGATCGCCGACACGCCGCAGCCGGCGATCACGACGAAGACCCCGCGCACCGAGCGGGACGTGACGAACATCGACATCGTCCGCCAGCAGATCAAGAACTACTACGGCGACGCGCTCGGCACCGGCACGTTCGGCGCCGACAGCAACTACGCCAAGGAGGCGACGAAGGTCGCGTCCGCCGGGCAGACCTACCTGGCGCGGCCGTACCGGGGCGCGAAGAAGAAGGCGATCCTGCTGGACGTCGACGACACGTCGCTGAACACCTGGAACTACGAGATCGCGTCGAACTTCGCGTTCAACCCGACCACGAACGGCCAGTATGTGACCGGCCAGCTGTTCCCGCCCGTCCCGGGCATGGTCAAGATGGCCACCGCGGCCCAGAAGGCCGGGTACGCGATCTTCTTCCTGACCGGGCGGGGCGCGGCCCAGGAGGCGGCCACGCTGGGCAACCTGACGTCGGACGGCATCGGCGTCGACGCCGGCTACCCGAAGCCGACGACGCTGACCAACGGCGAGGACGGCCTGTTCACGAAGCCGGCGGTCGCGGACTACCCGGCCTATCTCAAGACCGCGTGCGCGAACGACCCGAACGGGGCCTGCACGACGATCCACTACAAGTCGGCGACCCGGGCGCACATCGAGTCGCTCGGCTACGACATCGTCGCGAACTTCGGCGACCAGTACTCCGACCTCAAGGGCGGGTACGCGAACCGGACGTTCAAGCTGCCGAACCCGACGTACTACCTGCCGTGAGTCTCGAGCGGGGCCCGGATCGTTCCGGGCCCCGCTCACTCACCCCTACTGCCGGGCGGTCTCCTGGACCGTGCCCGCGCGGTCCTTCGCGTCTTCCTTGAGCGAGTCCGCGTGACCGCTCGCGGTGTCCTTGACCTCCTGCGCGGCCCCGGTCGCCGTCTCCTTCACCTGCTGGGCCGCCTGCTGCGCCGGCTCCTTGAGGTTCTGGCCGACCTCCTTGGCCTTCTCGGTGACGGCCTGCTTGACCGGCTCCGCGTGCTCCTTGAGCGCCGCGCCGGCCTTCTGCTCCGGACGGCTGGCCGGAATCAGGCTCGACGCCAGCCAGCCGACGCCGAACGCGATCAGCCCGGCCGCGAGCGGGTTGCCCTGGGCCTTGCGACGGGTCGCGCTGGCGGCGTTGCCGGCCGCGTCGGCGGCCGAGTCCTTCACGTCGGACGCCCGGTCGGCGAGGCCGTGTCCGGCGTCGGCGGTGCCGTGTGCCTTGTCTTTCACGGTGTCGGTGAGGTCCGAGGCCGTACCCATGATTCGCTCCTTCGCCGTCGAGGCCGCGTGGGTCACCCGTCCGACCTGACGCCGGGCGGCCTGTCGCGGGCTGACCTTCTCGACCAGCGCGTCGACGTCGTCGCCGAGGCGCATCCGGCGGCGCATGATGTCGCGCTCGATCTCTTCCTTCGACTGGTAACCGTCGTCGTCCGGGCGTGTCACCGGGCCTCCCTGTTCTTCACGTATCGCACGTCCTCTTTCACGGTCTCGACCGTCCGCGTCGGAACCGGGTTGACCTGCTTGACCTTGGTGCGGCCGTAGGCCGCGAGCGCGGCGGCGCCGGCCGCCCACAGGACGCCGACGATGAGCGCGGCCCAGCCGATCGGCATCAGGGCGTCGAGCCCGTACATCAGCGCGAGCGAGAGGAACAGCAGGGCGAGCCACCCGGCGATGCCGGCGCCGCCGAACGCGCCACCGGCCTTGCCCGCCTTGGCGACCTCGTCCTTCGTCTCCGCCTTGGCCAGCGCGATCTCCTGACGCACCAGCGCGGTGAGATCGTCGGCGACCTCCCGGACCAGATCCCCGACCGACGCGTTGCTCACGTCCTGGCGGGGATCACCCATCGCGGTCACGGCCGGCCCTCGCGGTAGCGCGGGTCGTCGTAGGGGTCGACCGGGCGGCCGTCGGGGTCGGTCACCGGAGCGGCCGGGGGCGGCGGGGGATAGCCGGACTCACCGGTGCGGTAGGCGGGGTCGAGCGGGTCGGCGCCCGGGACGTAGCCCGGGTCGGTGGGGGTGCCGGTGCCGGTGCCGTACGCCGGGTCGGCCGGGGCGTAGCCGGGGGTTCCGGGGGCGTAGGCCGGGTCGGACGGGACGTAGCCGGTCTCCGGGGGCGGGGAGACGGTGCCGGTGCCCGGGAACGGCTCGGCGGCCGGGGTGTAGGGCGAGGTGGCGTAGCCGCCGGTGGGCGGTACCTCGGCGACCCCGACCGCGGTGTCGTCGCCGTAGGCCGGGGTGGTCGGGAACGTCTCGGTCGCGCCGACGCCGAGGCCCGAGTAGGTCGAGTCGGGTCGCGTGTCGTCCACGAAGGAGGAGCGGCCGGAGTCGCTCGACGCGGCCTGGACCCCGCGGAAGACCCGACCGGCCACCACGCCGGCCGCCCCCGCGAGCAGCAGGAACGTGCCCGGGCGGCGCCGGGCGAACGACCGGACGTCGTCCAGAATGGCGTCCGGGCCGCGCTGGTCGAGGTAGTCCGCGACCTGGCGGGCGTAGTCGCCGGCCCGCCGGGTGATCTCGGTGGTCAGCGCCGAGTGGTCGTCCCGGCCCTGGCCGAGCTCGTCGCCGGTGGTCCGCAGCGCGCTCGCGAGCCGCTGACGCTGGGCGTCGACCTGGCCGTTGACCTCGTCCCGGGTCGTGCGCAGCAGGTCAGCGGCCTGGGCCTTGGTCTCGGACGCGACCTGCGAGGCCTGCTCGCTCGCGGTACGGGCGACATCGGACCCGGCGTCCTTGGCATGGGACGCGAGCGCGGCACCCTCCTGCTGTGTGGTGCCCGCTGTCTCCCGGGCCCGGTCCGTCGTACTGGGCGTGCTCGTCATGTCAACCCCTGGGGGTAACTCGGGGATCATGTCGAGCGCAGGGTGTCCGCTGGAACGACGCAGAAACCTCTAGTCGCGTGACTTTCCGTGAACAATGTGTAGGGATAACCGGACACTGAGGACGATCAGTTCGCCAACCAGAGCGCAAGGTTGAGCGCTGCCGCATACGTCACCCAGAGCAGATAGGGGACGAGGAGCGCGCCGGCGGCCGTCCGGATCCGGGCGAACGCGGCGGCGTTCGCGAGGATCACCGCCCAGAGGACCGCGATCTCGGCGAACGCCAGGCCGGGTTGTTCGCCGGCGAAGAACAGCCAGGTCCAGGCCGCGTTCAGCACGAGCTGCCCGGCGTAGAGCCCGAAGGGCCCGGTCCTGCGGCCGGCGTAGCCGGCACGGCTGGGCCGGCTGGGCCGGCTGGGCCGGACGGGCTGGCTGGGCCGGCCGGCGGCGGGGTCGGCGGGGCCGGAGCGGCGCCAGGCGAGCCAGCCGGCGATGGCGATGAGCGTGTAGAGGACGGTCCAGACCGGTCCGAAGACCCCGGCCGGGGGTGCCCAGGCGGGCCGGTCGAGCCCGTCGTAGTACTCCCCGGCGTCGACGCTCGCCAGCCCGCCGACGGCCGCGGCGGCGAACGCGGCCGCCAGGAACCCGGCGAGCGCGAGCCAGCGGTTCGTCGGGCGGGCGGCTCGGGGTGTCACCATTTGCCCAGCCTGGGAGATGCCCTGCTCACCGGCAACCCGGGGCATGCGAGGCTGACGGTATGGCCACCGCACTCAAGAACTGGGCCGGCAACGTCGAGTTCTCCACGCACACGCTCCACCGCCCGCTGAGCGTCGAGCAGCTGCAGGAGATCGTCGCGTCCGGCGACCGCCTCCGGGTCCTCGGCACCGGGCACTCGTTCAGCACGATCGCCGACAGCACCGGCGCGCTGATCACGGTCGCCGACCTGCCCCGGCGCATCGAGATCGACGAAGACCGGCGGGCGGTCACGGTGAGCGCCGGCACCCGCTTCGGCGAGCTGACCCAGGTGCTCGAGCCGGCCGGCTGGGCCCTGCACAACCTCGGCTCGCTGCCGCACATCAGCGTCGGCGGCGCGGTGGCCACCGGCACCCACGGCTCCGGCATCACGAACGGGACGCTGGCCACCGCGGTGAGCGCGGTCGAGTTCGTGACGCCGACCGGCTCGTTGGCCCGGGTCGAGCGGGGGGACGCCGACTTCGAGGGGTCGGTGATCACGCTCGGCTCGCTCGGCGTCGTCACCGCGCTGACGCTCGACATCCAGCCGACCTACCAGATCGAGCAGCGCGTCTACGACCGGATGTTCCTCTCCGCGCTGCGGGTGAACCTGCACGAGGTGCTGACCGCGGCCTACAGCGTGAGCGTGTTCCTGACCTGGAAGCGTCCGTTCGCCGACCAGGTGTGGGTGAAGCACCGGGTCGACGCCGGACCGTGGCCGCACGGCCGCGACTGGCTCGGGGCGACGCTGGCGCCCAGCCAGCGCAACCCGGTGCCCGGGCAGGATCCGGGGTTCACGACCGAGCAGGGTGGGGTGCCCGGGCCGTGGAACCAGCGGCTGCCGCACTTCCGGCTGGAGTTCACGCCCAGCGCCGGCGACGAGATCCAGAGCGAGTACCTGCTGCCGATCGAGCAGGCGGTCCCGGCGCTGGACGTGCTGTCGTCCCTGGCCGACACGATCGCGCCGATCCTGCACGTCAGCGAGTTGCGCACGATCCGCGGCGACGAGCTGTGGCTCTCGGAGTTCTATCAGCGGGACACGATCGCGCTGCACTTCACCTGGCACCCGGACCCGGTCGCGCTGGCGCCGGTGCTGCGCGAGCTCGAGGCCCGGCTGAAGCCGCTGGGTGCGCGTCCGCACTGGGGCAAGGTTTTCTCGATCCCGCCGGCCGAGGTCGCTGCGCTCTATCCCCGGTTCGCCGACGCCCAGGCCCTGATCCGTCGCTACGACCCGGACGGCAAGTTCCAAAACGAGTTCACCGACACCTACGGCCTCTAGCCGGCCGGCGTGCGCCCGGGCGGTTCGGCGCCAGCCGGCTGGCCGGCCGAATCGGGACGGCCGCTCGACGACGGCCGGATGTGCCACTCGGGGGCCGAGGGCGCGTTCGGCGGCGGGGCGGACCTGGGTGAGCAGGCCGCGGATGAGGTCGTCGTCGAAGACGTCCGGTACCTCCAACTCGGCGAGGGCTTCGTCGCCGGCGTCGACGCCGCGCAGCGTGTGCGGTCAGGGGCGGACCGCCCCCTCGTTCGCCTTGGGCGGCATCGTCTCGGCCGCGGCGGCGCCCGGGACGGCGACGGTTCGCTGATCGGGGGCAGGAGGTCGGTCACGAGTTCGCGCCGATGCGCTCTCTGCGCTCGACCGTGCCGCTGCCGAGCACCGGGCGGCCGGCGCCGCGAACGCGGTTGCGGACCCGGGCGATTCGCCGCGGCCACATCGATCCGATCAGCAACTCGGGCTCGGTGAGAGCTTCGTTGCCGATATCGGCGGGCCGCGGCCTGTAGGGCGAGGTGCGTGCGGCCCCGCGATCCGGGAGATTGTCAGGCGCCGACTGCGGTCAGCCCGTCAGCTGGGCGGCGCGAAGTTCATCGGGGGACCGCGTGGGGCATCGGTCGCGGGTTGGGATCCGGGTTTGACCGCGCCGGTGGTCGAGCCGGCGGCCGGCGCTACCCAGCTGGCCGGGCCGCCGAATCGGGACGGCAGCCCGAGCGCGGCGGGAGGCAGGGGGATCCCGCCTCTACGGAGACTCGGCGGCGGCTTGTTGGCGGTCTATCCGGGTGAGGACCACCTGGGCGGCCTCGTCCTCGACGTCTCGTTGGATGACCGCCAGCGAGAGCGAGACCCGCTGGCGGTCGTACTCGTTGAGCGGCGAGCCGTCGTCCGGGGCCGACGCCTTCTGGACGGCGCGGGCGCGGCGGTCGCGGAAGCTCGAGCGGCCGCGCGGATTCGGGCGGTTCTGGCGGCCGGGCGGATCGGCCACCGGGTGCGGTTTGCCGTCCTTGGCGTCGGCGGCGATCTTCTCGGCCAGCGCGAGCTGCTCGAGCGCGGCCCGGTCCTCCTCGCTCGTGTCGATCTTGAGCCAGCGGGCCAGCAGCGGCAGCGTGGGCGCCTGCAGGAGCAGCGTCCCGAACACCACGAAATAGGCGAGGAACTGCAGCGTGTCGCGGTGCGGGAACGGAGTCCCGTCCTCGGTCAGCAGCGGGATCCCGCCGGCCGCGCCGAGCGTCACGATCCCGCGCATGCCGGTCCAGGACAGCAGCACCTGTTCCTTCCAGCCGAGCGCCTCGGGGAGGTCCCGCGGCGGCCGGCCGGCCTCCTTCAACCGGGCCTGACCCTCGTCCCAGCGCTTGCGGAACAGCGGGTCCTCCAGCCGTTTCTGGATCGCCTGGTTCGCCAGCAGACGTCGCCCGAAGACGATGGCCACCCAGGCGAACCGGGCCAGGATCACGACGACGAGCAGCGCGACGCCGGTGAGCACGGTCCGCTCGATCGGCTCACCGGAGTCGCGCAGGTCGTCGATGATGAACCGCAGCTGCAGGCCGGTGTAGGCGAAGACGAACGCCTCCAGCAGCGCGCCGAGCACCGGCCAGACCTCGCGCTCGGTCATCCGGGTCCGGAAGCCCAGCCGTTCCCGCTTCCGGTTCCCGTACTCGGACTCGATCGCGACGTTGAACCCGGCGCACACCACCGCGAGCACCCCGGACGCGTGGGCTTCCTCGGCGGCGAGGTACGTCGCGAACGGCAGCACCAGCCCGACCGCGGTACCCAGCGTCGGATCGTCGAGCCGGCGCCGGATCGCGGTCGCGAGATTGCCCAGCGCGAACCCGATCACGATCCCGACCAACGCCGACCAGAAGAACAGCAGCACGCCGTTGTCGACGAACGTCTCCTCGCCGCCGACGCTGGCCAGCGCGACGCTGAACAGCGTCAGCGCCATCGCGTCGTTGACCAGGCTCTCGCCGGTGAGGATCGCGGTGACCCGCCGGGTCAGCCCGATCTCGCTGCCGTGCGCGCTGACCGTCACGGTGTCGGGCGGCGCGACGATCGAGGCCAGCAGCAGCGCGACCCCGGCGCCGAGCGAGGGCATCAGCCACTCCGTGGTCAGCCGTCCGAGGAACGCCGACAGCAGCACCAGCACGACGCCGAGGCCGAGGATCGACCGGATGTTGCGCATGAAGCTGAAGAACGAGAACTCGAGCGTGGCCGCGTAGAGCAGCGGCGGGACCACGAGCCCGAGGATCAGCTCCGGGTCGAGCTCCAGCCGGGGCAGGCCGGGGATGAACGACGCGCCGGCCGCCGCGACCAGGATCAACAGGCCGGGCTGGGCGTTCAGGTGGCGCCCGAACGCGGAGATCGCGATCGCGCCCAGAGCGAGCAGTACCAGCAGGATCCCGGCGTTCACTCGGGCACCTTATCGAGTCAGTAGAGTGACCCCGTGGCGGAGACCCGGACAAAAAGCAGGATCATGCTCGTCGTCCTGCTGGCCGTCGGGTTGCTCGCCGCCGTAGGGACGCTCGGCGCGGTGTTCGTGAACAGCTCCGACAGAACGCCTGCGGTGACGGCGTCCGCGAGCCCGACGACGGCGCCGACCCCGATGACGAGCGAGGAAGCGCGCTCCGAGTACTACCGGCAGCACCCGCGGGCCACCGGGTGGTGGCAGTGGATCCTGATCGGCGGCCTGATCGCCGCGCTGGTCGTCGTCGGGTTGCTGTTGATCACGAAACCCCGCCCGGACCGGCGAACATAGTTTCCGGCCTGGAACACTGACGGCGTGAGTCCACACCTGGTGCGCCGATGAGCGCCACCGCGAAGTCCGGGCCGCCGAAGGATCGTCCGGTGGCGCCGGCCCCACCGCCCCCGCCGGGCTGGCGCCGGTTCCTGATCCCGATCGGCGTCGCGCTGACCCTCTTCCTGCTCTTCTTCCCGTTCGGCGGCATGAACGTCAAGACCGTCGACTACGGGACGTTGAACGAGCAGATCGCCGCCAAGCACGTGCAGAGCCTCGAGCTCAAGGCGGACGGCTCGATCACCGGCACCTACCGGTCGAACTTCGAGAAGGGTGCCGACTTCACGTCGCACTACCCGACCGGCCTCAACGGTCCGGACGACGCGTTCCTGACCGCGGTGAAAGACCCGGACATCGTCCCGAAGTTCACCGCGACCGGCGCGAGCAGCTCGTTCTGGGGCATCCTGCTCTCGCTCGCCCCGCTGCTGCTGTTCATCGGCTACTTCTGGTGGATCGGACGCCAGGCCAAGCGCGGGGCCCAGCTCGGCGGGTTCGGCGGCATGCTGGGCGTCGGCAAGTCCCCGGCCAAGGTCATCGACGCCGAGCGTCCGGAGACCACGTTCGCCGACGTCGCGGGCTACGAGGGCGTCAAGCGGGACGTCACCGAGGTCGTCGACTTCCTGAAGAACTCCGACAAGTACGCGGCGGCCGGCGCGGTCGGCCCCAAGGGCATCCTGATGTCGGGCCCGCCCGGTACCGGCAAGACGCTGCTCGCCCGCGCGGTCGCCGGGGAGGCGTCGGTGCCGTTCTTCGCGGTCACCGGCTCGTCGTTCGTCGAACTGTTCGTCGGAGTGGGTGCGTCCCGCGTGCGGGACCTGTTCGCCGACGCGCGCAAGCGCGCGCCCTCGATCATCTTCATCGACGAGATCGACGCGATCGGGCAGCGGCGGAACACCGGCGGGTTCGCGAGCAACGACGAGCGCGAGCAGACGCTCAACCAGCTGCTGGCCGAGATGGACGGGTTCGACCCGTCGACCGGGGTCGTGGTGATCGCGGCCACCAACCGGCCGGAGACCCTCGATCCGGCGCTGCTGCGGCCGGGCCGGTTCGACCGGCAGGTCGCGGTGCCGCTGCCGAACCAGGCCGAGCGGGAGGCGATCCTGCAGGTCCACGCGCGCGGGAAGCACCTCGGCGCGGACGTCGACCTCAACGCCACGAGTCGGGCCACGCCGGGGTTCTCCGGCGCGGACCTGGCGAACCTGCTCAACGAGGCGGCGATCGTCGCGGTGCGCAACGGGCGGGCCGAGGTCAGCGCCGCGGACCTCTCCGAGGCTCGGGACCGCGTGCTGCTGGGGAACCGGCTCGGGTCGAACTTCCTGCTGCCGAACGAGAAGCAGAGCGTCGCGGTGCACGAGTCCGGGCACGCGCTGGTGGCTGCGTTCTCGCCGGCCGCCGACCCGGTCGACAAGGTGACGATCCTGCCCAGCGGGATGGCGCTGGGCGTCACCGAGCAGCTGCCCGAGGCCGAGCGGCACCTGTACTCGATGGACCAGCTCACGACGACGCTCTCGGTGCAGCTCGGCGGGCGGGCGGCCGAGCTGGTGGTGTTCGGTCAGGGCTCGACCGGCGCGTCGAACGACCTGGCCAAGGCCACCGAGCTGGCGACCCGGATGGTGCGCGAGTTCGGGCTCTCGCCGAAGCTCGGCCCGGTCGGCTACGCCAGCGACCAGCCGCAGTACCTGGGCGTCGGCGGCAGCCAGCACGACTACAGCGAGGAGACCCAGCGGGTCGTGGACGAGGAGGTGGCGCGGCTGCTCCGGGAGGCCGAGGCGCGCGCCGTCGACCTGCTCACCACCCACCGGGGCGCGCTCGACGAGCTGTCCGGCCAGTTGCTGGAGCACGAGACCGTGGACGGCAAGACCGTGCACGCGATCGCCGACCGGCACCTGACCCCGGAAGGGGCGCCTCAGGGGGCGTAGGGGCCCCAGGCCGGCATCGGGCGGCCGGCGACGGCGGCCACGAGCCGGTCGAGGTACCAGCGCCAGCCGGGCTCGACCTCGGACACCGGGTACGGGAACCCGGCCGGGATGCGCTGCTCGAACACGAGCGTCGTCCCGCCGGGCTCCTCGGTGAGGGTGGCGGCGAGGTGCCAGGCGTCCATCTCGACGACGAGCCGGTGCGGGGGCGCGCACTCGAGGATCGAGACGGTCACCGGGTCGCCCTCCTCGCCGCCCGCGTCGACCTCGCCGGTGATCGTGAGTTCGACCGTGCCGCCGGGTTTGCCGGTGCCCTGGTAGTGGCCGTACCAGCGGGCCAGGCGGTCGGATTCGGTGAGCGTCGCCCAGACGTCCTCGATCGGGTCGGGGAACGTCCGGCGGAACACCAGCGTGCTGGTGCCGTCGTCGTTGGTGCTGGCCTCACCCAGCGGACCGGTGGTCATCGCGGTTCTCCTTCGGTTTCGTCCGGCGTCCGCGGCGGAGTTCGGTCTCGAACGCGTCCAGGCGGTCGGCCGGGGCCGGAATCCGGCGTGGGGGAGCCACGCGCCGGATCCACTCGTCCACTTCGATGAGCCGGTCGGGTTGCAGGCGGTAGATCCGCTCGTGGCCGTCGGCCTCGGAGCGGACCAGACCGGCCTCGCGCAGCACGCGTAGGTGGCGGCTGATCGCGGGCCGGCTGATCGCGAAGCGATCGGCGATCGCCCCGGCCGCCGCGTCCCCCTCCCGGAGCAGGCCGAGGATCTCCCGGCGGACCGGGTCGCCCAGCGCCTCCCAGACCGACACGGGTGGAAGCGTAACATCCTGCTTATATTCGTGAGAGGTTACGGCTAGACCCGGAGTTTTCGGGTAACCGGGCGCGCATGGCGACAGTGCGGCTGCGGCGCAGCGATCTCTCCCGGCCGGGCTATCGGCGTCGCAAATCCGGCAAAGGGTTCACGTACTTCGATGTGGACGGCTCGCGGGTGACCGATCCCGAGGCCCTGGCGCGGGTGAAGGCGCTGGTCATCCCGCCGGCCTGGCGTGACGTCTGGATCTCGCCGTACTCCAACGGGCACATCCAGGCCGTCGGCACCGACGACGCCGGTCGGCGTCAGTACCGCTACCACGACGTCTGGCGGGAGAAGCGGGACGCGGAGAAGCACGACCGGGTGCTCGAGGTCGCGCGGCGGTTGCCGAAGCTGCGTCAGACCGTCGACCGCCACCTCGAACACCGGACGCTCGACCGGGAGCGGGTGCTCGCGGCCGGCGTCCGGCTGCTCGAACTGGGGCTGTTCCGGATCGGCGGCGAGGTCTACGCGGCCGAGAACGGCAGCTTCGGGCTGACCACGATCCGGAAGAAGCACGTGACCCTGCGCCGGGGCGCGATCCAGTTCAAGTTCCCGGCCAAGAGCGGTGTGCTGCGGTCGATCGAGGTCCGCGACGAGGCGGTCCGCAAGGTCGTGCTCACGCTGCGACGCCACCAGGACGACGAGGACGACCTGCTCGCGTACCGCAGCGGCGGGCGCTGGTACGACGTCAAGAGCGAGGACGTCAACGACTACCTGCGTGAGAACGCCGGGGTCACGCTCACCGCGAAGGACTTCCGGACGTGGCACGCGACCGTGCTCATGGCCGTCGAACTGGCCCTGGCGGGGGACCCGCCGGACGCCGAGCGGGCCCGGCAGAAGGTGATCCGGGGCGCGGTCGAGGACGTGGCCGAGTACCTGGGGAACACGCCGACGGTGGCCCGCGCGTCGTACGTCGATCCGCGGATCATCACGTCCTACGAGGCCGGGAAGTCGATCCGGCCGACGCTGGACCGGCTCGGGACCGCGGACGCGACCGAGCTGACCGCGCTGCCCGCGGTGGAGCGCGCTGTGCTGCGGGTGCTGGCGCCGAAATAGTCTGAGCGTCGTGGACGCTGAGGAACGGGTGTTGCCGCTGGTCGTGCGGGTCGAGCGGGCGTCGCCCCCGACCCGGACGGATGCCCTGGAAGCCGCGGCCCGCGCGGTGCTGTTCATGGTGACGACGGACGAGCCGGAGTGGCGGTCGGCCGTGGACGCCTGGCAGGGGAACCGGATCCGGAAGGTCGTGCGGCGGGCGCGGGGGGCGGAATGGCGCCGGGCCGAGGCGTTGCCGGGGCTGACCGTCTCGCAGGGGTCGGCGGAGGTGCGGGTGTACCCGCCGATTCCGCTGGACGAGTGGCCGCGGGACCTGTCGCGGTTGCAGGTGAGCGGGACGGAGTTGGCCGACCCGGAGGCGCCGGGGGCCGCGCACGGCGCGGTGGTGCTGCTGGCGCCGGACGTGGTGATGACCGCGGGAAAGGCGATGGCCCAGGCCGGGCACGCGGCTCAGCTGGGGTTGTGGTCGCTGCCGGACGATGTTGCGGGTGCGTGGGCGGCGGAGGGCTTTCCGCTGGCGGTGCGGACGGCGAGCCCCGCGCAGTGGCTGGCCGCGGTGGAGTCGGGCGCCCCGGTGGTGCACGATGCCGGGTTCACCGAGGTGACCCCGGGCAGCGCGACCGCGACGTTCGTGTACCCGGCGGCCGTCTCCGCGGAGTGACGACGTTCCGGGGTTCTGAGGGGCTCGAGAACCCCGGAAAGTCGGCAGAGCGCGTGGGTCAGGACTCTCGGGGTCTGCCCTCGGACCACGGGGGCATCTCGCCGGCCTCGATGCGGGCGGCGTTCGCCGCGAGCACGGCCTCCCGTTCGTCCGGGCCCAGCTTGTCGACGTACACGATCCCGTTGAGGTGGTCGGTCTCGTGCTGCAGGCAACGCGCCAGTAGCCCGGTGCCGTCGATCCGGATCGGGTTGCCGTCCAGGTCCTGGCCGGTCACCGACGCGATGGCCGGCCGGGCCAGCGGCGCGTACTCCAGCGGCACCGAGAGGCAGCCTTCCTCGTCCTTGTCGAGGTCGGCGTCGGGGTCGAACGGCTCGAGCACCGGGTTGACGATCGCCCCGACGTGGTAGAAGCCTGTGTCGTCCGGGCAGTCGTAGACGAACACCCGCGCGTCGATGCCGATCTGGTTCGCGGCCAGCCCGACCCCGTCGGCGGCGTCCATGCTCTCCAGCAGGTCGGCGACGAGCTGCTTCAGCTCGTCGCCGAATTCGGTGACCTCCCGGCAGGGGCGGTGCAGCACCGGCGTGCCGTGCACCGTGATCCGGCGGGGCCGGCCCTCGGGGAGGCCGACCTTCTCCGCCCATTCGTCGATGTCGAGTTCTTCTGTCGCCACATCGGCATTATCCCGATCCGGCCGGACGGGTCCGGATTCACCTCACGCCCATTCACGTGTCGGCTCGCCGACCCCGCCGTCCCGATCCGAGAGTTCACACGAGCGAAACCACGGGCTAGTCTCATCGCGGGAGACTGCGTTTCACGCCATGACACAGCCCTCGGGAGTATCCATGACGCTCGAAGCGCCCGCGCCGGTCGTCTCCGACGACCTCACGACCCGCGCCCACCAGGACGGCGTCAAATTCCTGCTGGCCCTGTTCGTCGACCTCACCGGCAAGCCGTGCGCCAAGCTCGTCCCGGTCGAGGCGGCCGACGCACTCCAGTACGACGGCGTCGGGTTCGCCGGGTACGCGGTCGGCGCGATCGGCCAGGAACCGTCCGACCCCGACATCCTCGCGATGCCCGACCTGGCCAGCTACACACCGATCCCGTGGGTCCGCGAGGGGCTGGCCCTCGTGCACTGCGACCCCTACGTCGAGGGCGAGCCGTGGAAGTACGCGCCCCGGGTCATCCTCAAGAAGGTCCTGGAGAAGGCCGACGCCGAGCTGTTCGCCGGCGCCGAGGTCGAGTACTTCCTGGTGCGGCGGGACGAGAAAGGACAGCTGACCCCGGCCGACGCGCACGACACCGACCAGCGCCCCTGCTACGGCGCCCGCGGCCTCACCCGCATGTACGACCACCTCACCGAGGTCTCGACCGCGATGAACGCGCTCGGCTGGGGCAACTACGCCAACGACCACGAGGACGGCAACGGCCAGTTCGAGCAGAACTTCGCCTACGCCGACGCGCTGACCACGGCCGACCGGGTGATCACGGCCCGCTACCTGATCTCGGTGCTGGCCGAGCGCCGGGGGATGACCGCCACGTTCATGCCCAAGCCGTTCGCCGACCGCACCGGCTCCGGCATGCACCTGCACCTCTCCCTCTGGCGCAACGACCACCCGCTCTTCCCGGGCGACCGCGAACACGGCCTGTCCGAGACCGCGCACCGATTCCTGGCCGGCGTCCTCGACCACGCCCACGCGTTACAGGCCGTGCTCGCCCCCACGGTCAACTCCTACAAGCGCACCGGCGCGACCTCGACCCGCTCCGGCGCGACCTGGTCACCGCGCCGCCCGAGCTTCGGCGGCAACGACCGCACGCACTACGTCCGCATCCCGGAGGGCGACCGGATCGAGCTGCGCGGCGCCGACGGCTCGGCCAACCCGTACCTGGCGCTGGCCGCGACGCTCGCGGCCGGGCTCGACGGCGTCCACCGCGGGCTGCACCCGGGCGAGACCGGCGCGCAGACCCGGCCCGAGCTGCCCCCGACCCTGCTGCACGCGGTCGAGGCGCTGGCCGCCGACCCGGTGGTGTCGGGCGCGCTCGACGCGGCCGGCCCGGGCGTCGCCGCGTACTTCGGCGAGCTCAAGCGGGCCGAGTTCTTCGACTGGCACGGCTCGGTCGGCTCCTGGGAGCTCGACCGCTATCTCACCGCGTTCTAGGGAGCCCGCATGTGCGGAATCGTCGGCCTGCATCTCCGGGATCCGGAGCTGCACCCCCGGCTCGGGGCCCTGCTGCAGGGCATGCTGCTCCAGGTCGCCGAGCGCGGCCCGGACTCGGCCGGGGTAGCGGTCTACGGCGACCGCCGTCGCTGCCCGGCCGGCTACGCGGCCGTGTCGGTCCTCGGCGCCGGCCCGAGCCCAGAAAAGTTGCTCAGCGGGTCGGTCCACCCGCAGGCGGTGGTGACGGTCGCCGGTGACACGACGGTCGTGGCCGCCCCCCTTCCCGCCAACGACCTGGTGGACGCTCTGCGAGCGGCCGATCCGGGCCTGCGGATCGTCGGGTTCGGGACGGACGTCACGGTCTACAAGGGCGTCGGGACGCCCGGCGCGCTGGCCGACGTCTACGACCTGGCGCACGCGTCGGGCTGGCAGGGGCTGGCGCACACCCGGATGGCGACGGAGTCGGCCGTCACCCCGGAGGGGTGCCATCCGTTCTCGGTCGGGCCGGACCAGTGCCTGGTGCACAACGGGTCGTTCGCGAACCACGCGACGATCCGGCGGGAGCTGCGGGCCGCCGGGGTGGCGTTCGACTCGGAGAACGACTCCGAGGTCGGGGCCCGGTTCGTGGCCGCGCAGCTGGCCGCCGGAGCCGACCTGGAGAAGGCGCTGCGGCTGCTGTGCGAGCGCTTCGACGGGTTCTACACACTGCTGGTGACCAGCGCGGACGGGTTCGCGGTGGTGCGCGACGCGATCGCCTGCAAGCCCGCGATCATCGCCGAGACGCAACGCTGGGTGGCGATGGCGTCGGAGTTCCGGGCGCTGGCGACGCTGCCCGGCATCGAGTCGGCCCGGATCTACGAGCCCGAGCCGGAGAGGGTCTACGCATGGCAGCGCTGAGCACGGAGATCCCCGCGGTGACCCCGGGTGACGTCCGCACGTTCGATCTGCGCTCGCAGAGCGTCCGCATGATGAACGCGGAGCTGCACGAGCCGGCGGCCGCGCACTACGAGGTGCTGCACCCGGAGGGGGCGCACGCGCTCGCCGCCGGAGTGCGGCACCCGATCACGGTCGAGATCCGGGGGCACGCCGGGTACTACGCGGCCGGGATGAACGACGGCGGGACGATCACCGTGCACGGGTCGGCCGGGACCGGGGTCGCGGAGAACATGATGGCCGGGACCGTGCGGGTGCGCGGGGACGCGTCGCAGTCGGCGGGCGCGACCGGGCACGGCGGGCTGCTGGTGATCGACGGGTCGGCCTCGATGCGGTGCGGGATCTCGATGAAGGGGATCGACGTCGTGGTCGGCGGGGACGTCGGTCCGATGTCGGCGTTCATGGCCCAGGCCGGCCGGCTCGTCGTGTGCGGGGACGCCGGCGAGGCGCTGGGCGACTCGATCTACGAGGCCCGGCTGTACGTGCGGGGGTCGGTCGCCTCGCTCGGGGCCGACTGCGTCGAGAAGCCGATGCTGGCCGAGCACCGCGCCGAGCTCGCCGACCTGCTGGCCGCGGCCGGGCT
Organism: Cryptosporangium phraense; assembly: GCF_006912135.1. Lineage (NCBI taxonomy): Bacteria > Bacillati > Actinomycetota > Actinomycetes > Cryptosporangiales > Cryptosporangiaceae > Cryptosporangium > Cryptosporangium phraense. Next base: position 45,998 of record NZ_VIRS01000030.1, read on the forward strand.
GACGCACGATCCGGCGGAATTCCGTCGTTACGGCTCGGCCCGGCAGCTGTACCACTTCGCCTCGCAGAACACGTACTAGGGGGACCGGCATGCTTCGGGAATCGGCCACGTTCGATCGTGGGGTCATCGCGGACATCCAGCGGGCGGCGGAGACCGGGATCTACGACATCCGGGGCTGGGGCGCCAAGCGTGCCCTGCCGCACTTCGACGACCTGGTGTTCCTGGGGGCGTCGATGTCCCGGTACCCGCTGGAGGGGTACCGCGAGCGGTGCGACACGGACGTCGTGCTGGGCGACCGGCACGCGAAGTACCCGCTGCACCTGGACATTCCGATCACGATCGCCGGGATGTCGTTCGGGGCGCTCTCCGCGCAGGCCAAGGAGGCGCTCGGGCGCGGAGCGTCTGCCGTCGGCACGTCGACGACGACCGGGGACGGAGGCATGACGCCGGAGGAGCGGGGACAGTCGAAGCACCTCGTGTACCAGTACCTGCCGTCGCGGTACGGGATGAACCCGGCCGACCTGCGCGCGGCCGACGCGATCGAGGTCGTGCTGGGGCAGGGCGCCAAGCCCGGGGGCGGCGGGATGCTGCTCGGGCAGAAGATCTCCGACCGGGTCGCGGCGATGCGGACGCTGCCGGCCGGGATCGACCAGCGGTCGGCGTGCCGTCATCCGGACTGGACCGGGCCCGACGACCTGGCGATCAAGATCCTCGAGCTGCGCGAGATCACCGACTGGGAGAAGCCGATCTACGTCAAGATCGGGGCGTCCCGGACCTACTACGACGTCAAGCTGGCCGTGGCGGCCGGGGCCGACGTCGTCGTGCTGGACGGGATGCAGGGCGGGACCGCGGCGACGCAGGACGTGTTCATCGAGCACGTCGGGATCCCGACGCTGGCCGCGCTGCCGGAGGCGGTGCAGGCGCTGTCCGAGCTGGGGATGCACCGGAAGGTGCAGCTGGTCGTGTCGGGGGGCATCCGGTCGGGGGCGGACGTGGCCAAGGCGCTGGCGCTGGGGGCCGACGCGGTGGCGATCGGGACGGCCGCGCTGATCGCGCTGGGGGACAATTCGCCGGCGTACTCGGCCGAGTACGAAGCCCTGGGGAGCGCCGCCGGGTTCTACGACGACTTCCAGGACGGGCGGGATCCGGCCGGGATCACGACGCAGGATCCGGCGCTGGCCGCGCGGCTCGACCCGGTGGAGGGTGGGCGGCGGCTCGCGAACTACCTGCGGGTGCTGACGATGGAGGCGCAGACGCTGGCCCGGGCGTGCGGCAAGTCGCACGTGCGGCATCTGGAGCCGGAGGACCTGGTGGCGCTGACGATCGAGGCCGCGGCGATGGCGAGGGTGCCGTTGGCCGGGACGTCGTGGGTGCCGGGGCTATCGTGACCGGGATGAGCGATGACGCGGCCGGAGGGCCTGGCGGCCGCGGGCCGGTGGAGGGCGGGCCGGCGGCCCGGGAGGTGGAGGAACCCGCGCCGACCGACGGGCGGTTGGAGCGGGCGATCGGGGCGCAGGTCCGGCGGATCCGGCTGGCCTCCGGGCAGACGCTGGCCGAGATGGCCGTGCGGACCGGGATCTCCAAGGCGATGCTCTCGAAGATCGAGAACGCGCAGACGTCGTGCTCCCTGACGACTCTGGCCCGCCTGGCCGACGCCCTCGACACCCCGGTGACGTCGCTGTTCCGCGGCGCGGACGCCGAACGCGAGGCGGTGTTCACCCCGGCCGGCGGCGGCGCCCGGATCGTGGCCCGGGGTACCCGGGTCGGGCACGACTACACGCTGCTCGGCGCGCTGCGCGGCCCGCACAAGCGGATGGAGGCGCACCTGGTGACGCTCACCGAGCGCAGCGAGCGGTTCCCGCTGTTCCAGCACCCGGGCACCGAGCTGCTCTACATGCTCGAGGGGGAGATGGTCTACGGCCACGGCGAGTCGAGCTACACGATGCGCCCGGGGGACGCGCTCCAGCTCGACGGCGAGGGTGCGCACGGCCCCCAGGAGCTGCTCGAGCTCCCGATCCGCTTCCTGTCGGTGGTCGCGTACGGCGAAATCGGTTCGTCCGATCTGTAGAGCGGGTACGGGGTCGTCATGACGGAGAACCCGGCCGCACACGAGCGCAGCGGAGCGGACGTCGTCGAGGCCGTGGGGGCGGCCGAACACGACAGCGCGCTGCACGAGACCCACACCCACCCGGAGCAGAACAAGCCCGGCGAGTCCTACGTCGAGCGAGCCCAGGGCGACCCGGCGATGACCGAGCCTGCCTCCGACGAGGAGCCGCAATCGGCGGCCGCCGCGCAGGCTCAGCGAGGCGCGCGGGTGTCGGATCGACTGGCCGCCGGAGAAGACCCGCCGTCTCTCTGAGACCCGCCGCCTCCAACGGTTGGCCCCGCCCGTCGGTCGGGGTAGGCGATCCGACGAGGTTGCGCCGCCGGTGGATCACCGCGTCGGCGTACTGCACGAGGCTTAGCTCTCACGGCCCGTCACGACGCCCGGAGGGCCTCGATCACGCTCTCGAGGTGGCGGCGGATCGCCCGTTCCGCGCCCCCGGGACTCCGGGCGCAGATCTCGTCGATGATCGCCAGGTGCTCGGGCAGCGACACCTGCGGCCGACCCGGCCGCAACGCCAGCCGGAACTGGTGGCGGACGTTCTGGGCACGCAACCGCCCGAGTACCTCGGCCGCCACCGGCTGGTCGGCGATCTGCCGGATCCTCGTGTGCAACCGCTCGTTGAGCTGGGAGTACGTCACGACTTCGCCGGCCGCGACCGCGGTGCGCATCGCGTCGGCGAGCTCGCGTAGCTCGGCGATCTCGGCGTCGGTGACGCGCTCGGCGGCCTTGGCCGCGCACAGGCCCTCGACGACCATCCGGACCTCGGTGATGTCGATCGCCTCGGCGGTGCTGACCGCGCGGACGCGGGCGCCGCGGTTGGCGATCCGCTCGACCAGGCCCTCGTGCGCGAGCATCAGCAGCGCGGTGCGCACGGCCCCGCGGCTGGCCGCGTGGCGGTCGGAGAGCTCGGCCTCGACCAGCCGCTGCTCGCCGACCAACTCGCCGGCCAGGATCCCAGCCCGAATCGCGCCAGCTACGCGGTCGGCATCCGCTGATCGGTCGGCGTCGGCCGGTGCGGCCGGCAGGTCGAGGGGAGCGTCCGCGATCACGTGTCTCTCCGCCGGTCGGGGTGGGTCCGCGTTCATGCTAGGCCGTTGCCGCCCTTGACACCCATTCAGATTGTTAACATTATCGTGCACAACCCCCGGGAGGCAGCGTGCCGGACTCTCTGCTCGTCGTGTCGGCCCACGCGGGCGACTTCGTCTGGCGGGCCGGCGGCGCGATCGCGCTCACCACGTCCCGCGGCGGGAGAGCCACCGTCGTCTGCCTGACCTACGGCGAGCGCGGCGAGTCGGCCCGGGCCTGGCGCGAGGGCCACACGCTCGACGAGGTCAAAGCGATCCGCCGCGACGAGGCCGAGAAGGCCGCCCGGGAACTCGGGGCCCACATCGAGTTCCTCGACGCCGGCGACTACCCGCTCCGGCCCAGTGACGAGATCACCGACCGGCTGGTCCGCGCGTACCGGGAGACCCGGCCGACGGTTGTCGTCACCCATCCGCCCCACGACCCCTACAACGCCGACCACCCGGCCGCGGCCCGGATGGCCCTCGAGGCCCGCATCCTGGCCCAGGCCGCCGGCTACCCGGCCCCGGGCGACCCGCTCGGCGCCCCACCGGTGTTCTTCTTCGAGCCGCACCAGCCCGAGCAGAGCGGCTTCGTGCCGCAGGTCCTGCTCGACATCACGCCGGTCTTCGAGACCAAGACGAAGGCCATGCACGCGCTCCCGGCCCAGCAGCACATGTGGGACTACTACACCGACCTCGCAACCCGCCGGGGCGTCCAGCTCCGGCGCAACGCCGGACCGAACCTCGGGTTCCCCACCGACACCAGGGCCGAGGCCTACATGCGCTACTACCCGCAGGTCGCGACGGAGCTCGCATGAGGACGGTCGTGGTCACCGGCGTGCCCCGGGCCCAGCGCGCCGCGGAACTCGAACAGTTCGGCGTCGCCACCGTCCACGAGGCCCAGGGTCGCACCGGCTACCTCGGTCCCGACCTCGTCGCCCGCGTCCCCGGCGCGCGGATCGCCGGGCCGGTCGTGACCGCGGTCTGCTGGCCCGGCGACAACCTGATGATCCACGCCGCCGTCGAGCAGTGCGTTCCGGGCGACGTCCTCGTCGTCACGACGACCTCACCCTGCCGGGACGGCCTGTTCGGTGAGTTGCTCGCCACTTCGTTACGCAGCCGGGGCGTCCGCGGGGCCGTGCTCACGACCGGCGTGCGTGACGTCGCCGCCCTGCGGGCGCTCCCGTTCCCGGTCTGGTCGACGTCGGTCAGCGCGCAGGGCACGGTCAAGGCGACGGCCGGCGCGGTCAACGTCCCCGTCGTGGTGGGTGGCGCGCTGATCCACCCGGGGGACGCCCTGGTGGCCGACGACGACGGCGTGGTCGTCGTGCCCCGGGCCGACGTGGACGCGGTCGCCGACGCGTCGCGGGCGCGGGAGGCCAAGGAGGACGCGACGCGCGCAGCGCTCGCGGCGGGTGAGCTCGGCCTCGACCGGTACGGGCTGCGGCCGCTCCTGGAGAGGCTGGGCGTCGTGTATGAGCGGTACTGACGGCGTCCGCTTCATGCTGATGCGCGGGGGCACCTCGAAGGGCGCGTATTTTCTCGCCGAGGATCTGCCGTCCGAGGGCCGCGACGAACTGCTGCTCCGCCTGTTCGGCTCGCCGGACGAACGCCAGGTCGACGGCCTCGGCGGGGGCCACCCGCTGACGTCCAAGGCCGCGGTCGTCAGCCGGACCGACGACGGGGTCGACTACCTGTTCCTGCAGATCCGGCCGGACTCCACGATCGTCGCGGCCGGGCAGCCGTGCGGGAACATCCTGGCCGGCATCGCGCCGTTCGCGGTCGAGCGCGGGCTGGTCGAGGCCGGGCCGGAGACCACGACGGTCCGGATCCGGATGGTCAACACGGGCGGCCTGGCCGTCGTCACGATCCGCACGCCGGGCGGCCGGCCATGCTACGACGGCGACACGGTCATCGCCGGGGTGCCGTTCCCGGCCGCTCCGGTCGAGATCCGGTTCGCGGACACCGCCGGGGCGGTCTGCGGCGCGCTGCTGCCGACCGGCCACCCCCGCGACGATCTGGACGGCACCCCGGCGACGCTCGTCGACGACGGCATGCCGGTAGTGGTCCTCGACGCCGCCGACCTGGGGCTGAACGGCGACGAGGCCCCGGCCGACCTGGAGGCGGACGAGCCGCTGCGCGAGCGGATCGAAGCCCTGCGGAAACTCGCCGGGGAACGCATGGGCCTGGGCGACGTCACCGCCGCCACCGTCCCGAAGATGACGCTGGTCTCGCCCCCGCGGCACGGCGGCACGCTCACGACCCGCACGTTCATCCCGCACCGCGTCCACCCGGCGATCGGCGTCCTCGCCGCGGTGACCGTGGCGAGAGCGGCGACGCTCGAGGGGTCGGTCGCCGCGGACGTCCGGGCGGGCGCGGGCGAGAGGATCCGGATCGAGCACCCGACCGGGTTCTTCGACGTCCACAATGGCGCGGTGATCAGCACCGCCCGCAAGATCGCCGACGGTGTCGCCTGGCCACGGGAGGCCTGAAGAATGTTCACCGAGCGGGTCCGCGACCTCGCCCACGTCGGGTCGGTCGAGCTGTTCACGCCGACGCCCGACGAGAGCCGCGCGTTCTTCGTCGACCTGATGGGGATGAGCGAGTCGGGCCGCCGCGGCGAGTCGGTCTACCTGCACGCCTGGGACGACTACGAGCGGTTCACGCTCAAGCTCACCGCCCGGGACCGGGCCGGGATCGGCCGCACGTACGTCCGGGCCGCCTCGCCCGCGGCCCTCGACCGCCGAGCGGCGGAGATCCCGGGCCGCTGGGTGGAGGACGAGTTGGGACTCGGCCCGATCTACCTGTGCCAGGACCCCGACGGCCACGACATCGGCCTGTACTGGGAGACCGAGCGCTTCGTCGCCCCGAAGCCTCCGGCGCTGAAGAACCAGGCCGACCGGTTCCCGGGCCGGGGCGCGAACGTCCGGCGCCTCGACCACGTCAACTACCTGTCGGCCGACACCCCGGCCTGCGGCCGGTTCCTGGCCGAGCGGCTCCGGGCCCGCCCGACCGAGCAGATCGTGCTCGACGACGGCGTCCCGTCCGCGGTCTGGTACACGGTGTCCGACAAGTCCTACGACCTCGTCTACACGAACGACTGGACCGGGTCGAACGGTCGCCTGCACCACGTCGCGCTGGCCACCGACACCCGGGAGGACATCCTGCGCGCGGCCGACGTCTGCCTGGAGAACGGGATCCACATCGAGACCGGGCCGCACAAGCACGCGATCCAGCAGACGTTCTTCCTCTACGTGTACGAGCCGGGCGGGAACCGCATCGAGCTGTGCAACGCCGGGGCCCGGCTGGTGCTGGCGCCGGACTGGGAGGTCATCTCCTGGACGGCGGCGGAGCGGGCGAAGGGGCAGGCGTGGGGGCTGAAGACGATCGAGTCGTTCCATACCCACGGGACGCCACCAGCCACTCGGTGATGTTCTCGGCGGTCTGCGGGCGGCTGATGAAGTAGCCCTGGGCGGTGTCGCAGCCCCAGTCGCGCAGCATCGCCAGCGCTCCGGCGTTCTCCACGCCCTCGGCCACGACCGCCATGCCGAGCGCGTGCGCGAGCTGGATGCTCGACCGGACGATCACCGACGACCGCTCCTCGGTCTCCAGGTGCATCACGAACCGCCGGTCGAGCTTGAGCTCTCCGGCGACCAGCAACCGGTGCAGGTGGGCGAGCGTCGAGTGGTCGGTCCCGTAGTCGTCGATCGAGACCTTGATGCCGACGTGGTGGAGCTCGCGGACCGTGCGGTGGGCGGGTTCGGAGTTCTCCATCGCGGTGGTCTCGGTGATCTCCAACGTGAGCGCATCGGCCGGGAGGCCCCGCTCGCGCAGTGTTCCGATGACCAGGTCGGTGAAGCCGTTCGACTCGAGGTCGTCGGCGGACACGTTGACCGCGACGCTGAGTTTCAGACCGGCCCGGCGCCAGGCCGCGCACTGGTCCATGGCCTGGGTGAGGACGTTGCGGGTGAGCGTCGTCATGAGGCCGGTCTCGTCGACGATCGGCAGGAACGTGTCCGGATAGAGCAGGCCGTCGACCGGGTGCTGCCACCGGACCAGGGCCTCGACCGCGCCGACGGCGTCGGTGTGCAGGTCGAGTTTGGGCTGGTAGTGCAGCACCATGGCCGGCCCGGCGACGTCCCGGCGGAGGTCCTGGGCGAGCTGCAGGTGGACGCGGGCGGCCTCGTCGTCGCGCTCGCGGTAGAACGCGTGGCCGCCGCCGGCCCGCTTGGCGCAGTACATCGCGATGTCGGCGTGGCGCAGCAGTGCGTCGGCGGTGAGGCCGTCCCCGGCCGCGATCCCGATGCTGACGTCGATCTCGATCGGCACGCCCTCGACGTCGAACGGGCGGGATAGCGTGCCCCGGATCCGCTCGGCCAGCCCGGCCAGCGCGCCGGGCTCGGTGCCCTCGGCCGTGCGGACGATGACGAACTCGTCGCCGCCGAGCCGGGCCAGCAGGTCGGTGCCGGCGACGACCTCGCGCAGCCGGCCCGCGGCCCGGCGCAGCAGCTCGTCGCCGGCCTGGTGTCCGAACGAGTCGTTGACCTGCTTGAACCGGTCGAGGTCGAGGAGCAGCCCGGCGACCGTCCGGTGGCCCGGATCGTCGAAGAACTCGGTGAACCCGCGACGGTTGGCCAGGCCGGTCAGCGGGTCGCGCCGGGCTTCGGAGTACCGGGTGGTGCCGATCGCCCGCAGCTCGCGGTGCGCGACCAGGAACCGGATCAGCACGAGAACGAGCGTCACGCCGGCCAGCGTCACCGAGGGCAGCGAGAGGTGGACCCGGGCCGCGGCCAGGAGCACGACGAGCGCGCCGGTCGCGCAGAACCCGGCCAGCCCGACGCGCCCCGCGGTCGTCCGGTCGCCGGAGGCCTGCTTGCCGGAGGCCCGGTCGCCGGAGGCCCGGTCGCCGGAGGCCCGGTCGCCGGAGGCCTCGTCGCCGGAGGTGGCGGGGCCGGAGGCGGAGGGTCCGGACGGCAGCCAGGACGCGACCCCGACGAGGGCGACGGCCAGCCCGTAGCCGACGTCGACCCAGGTCCCGGGCTCGTAGGCGCCGTACCGGACGTAACCGGTGTCGGCGATCGTGAGCGTGGCGATGCCGGCCGTGAACGCGATCAGGTCCCGGCGTCCGCGCCAGGTCCCCAGGGCGAACTGGCAGATCAGGACGCCGGCCAGCAGGGCGTCGGCCAGGGGGTAGGCCAGCGCGATCGCGGACGCGAACGTGGTGCCGGGGCCGCCGGCGCCGCCGCGGGCGGCCAACAGGTCGACGACGACGGTCGAGAACAGCGCGGCCGCGCCGACGCCGGCCACCGCGCCGTCGAGCAGCGCGACTCCACCGGCCGACCGGACCCGCAGGAACCCGACGATCGACAGGCCGACGAACGGGTACCCGCCCAGCCAGCCGATGTCGGCGGCCGAGGGGAACGGCAGCGTGGAGCCGTCCGCCGTGAGGATCCCGCTGGTGATCGAGCCGCCGATGAAGCAGCTGAGCCCGAGCGCGGCCCAGCCCCAGGCCCACTCCCGGGTCCGGACCGCACGCAGCGCGAGGAGGAGCGCGGTCGTGACGTAGGCGCCGAGCGGGACGGCGTCCGAGGTGCCGTCGGGCAGCCTCGTCTCCAGCGCCGGTGCGCAGGCCAGCACGATCAGCCCGGCCACCAGAACCAGGTGCACCCCTCGGAGCGCGCGCACGGCGCGCGTCCCGGCCTGCCCCGTGGTGCCGATCTCGCCCCCGCTCGCCGACTCCTCGTCGGCCAGATCGGCAGGGGCGGCGGCGACTTGACCGCTACGGGTAGTCGGCCAGGCCCGCCGCGAGCTGGTCGTAGATGCGGTTGACCTGGGGCCGGAGCCACTCGGCCAGGCGGGCCGGGTCGGCGCCCTCGCGCAGGCGTGACCCACCGGCCCGGCGGATCGACCGCTCGGCGCCGAGCAGCGCGGCCGCGATCGCCCAGGGCAGCGGATCGTCGGGGTCGACGCCGGCGTCGGCCGCCAGCTCGCCCGCGAGCACCTCGAGGTAGTGGTTGCGCAGCTGGTGCCAGCGCCGGGCCAGCACCGGCGACTGCTCGATCAGCGTGAAGACCCGGCCGCGCTGGGTGCCGGGACCGGCGTCCGCCAGTTGATCGCAGTAGGCGAGCGCGGACGCGCGGAAGGAATCCAGGACGCTCGTGCCGGCCGGCCGGTGGCGGACCGCGGCGATCAGCTCGTTCTCGCGCTCGTCGAAGCGGCTGAAGACCAGGTCTTCCTTGGCCGGGAAGTAGTTGAAGACGGTCTTCTTGGAGACGCCGGCCGCCTCGGCGACCTCCTCGACCGTGACGTCCTCGAAGCCGCGCTCGGCGAACAGGTCGCTCGCGGCGGACAGGATGTCGTGCCGTACCTGCAGTTTCTTGAGTTCCCGCAGCCCAGCCATGGTGCCCAGACTACCGCTTGACTTCTCTCGGTAGAAGTTTACGCTCGGTGTAAGTTTCCCCGGGAGGTACGGCATGGAGCAGGCGGTCGAGGCGGTCGGGCTGGAGAAGCGGTACGGCGAGTTCGAGGCCGTCCGGGGCATCGACTTGACCGTGCGCACCGGCGAGATCTTCGGATTTCTCGGCCCGAACGGGGCCGGGAAGTCGACGACGATCAGCATGCTGTGCACGCTGATCCGTCCGACCGGCGGCTCGGCCCGGGTGGCGGGCTTCGACGTCACGACCCAGCGGGATGCGGTGCGCCGCCACATCGGGCTGGTGTTCCAGGACACGACGCTCGACACGTACCTGTCGGCGGAGCGGAACCTGCGGCTGCACGCGGAGCTCTACGGCGTGCCGCGGGGGCTGCTCGACGACCGGCTGCGGTCGGTGCTGGAGATGGTCGGGCTGTGGGACCGGCGCTCGCACAAGGTGCGGACGTTCTCCGGCGGCATGAAGCGCCGGCTGGAGATCGCCCGGGGCCTGTTGCACTCGCCCCGCGTGCTGTTCCTCGACGAGCCGACGGTCGGGCTCGACCCGCAGACCCGCAGCTCGATCTGGCGGTACATCCGCGAGCTCAAGGAGGCCGAGGACATCACGATCTTCCTCACCACGCACTACATGGACGAGGCCGAGTACTGCGACCGGATCGCGATCATGGATTCGGGGCAGATCATCGCGCTGGACACCCCGGAGGCGTTGAAGGCCGGAGTCGGGCTCGACCGGGTACGGATCGAGACCGACGATCACCCGGCCGCGATAGCGGCCCTTTCCTCGCTTTTCGGAGTGACGGCCACGGTGTCGGAGGGTGCGGTGACGTTCGGCGTGCCCAACGGGGAGCATTTCGTGCCCCGGCTGTTCGCCGAGTTCCCGCTGCCGATCCGCGCGGTGAACGTGGCCCGGCCGAGCCTCGACGACGTCTTTCTGTCGTACACCGGGTCGACGATCCGGGATGCCGAGGCGTCCTCGGCGGAGAAGTTCCGATCCAGTGCCTTCGTTCGGATGGGGCGGCGATGACTGCTGTTGCTTCGCCGGTGGCGGTCCGGGTTCCCTCGCGGTCGGCCCGCGGTGAGCTGCGGGCGATCAAGATCGTCTGGCAGCGGGAGATCATCCGGTTCTCCAGCGACCGGCTGCGGATCGCGACGTCGCTGATCCAGCCGATCCTGTTCCTGTTCGTGCTCGGCTCGGGCCTGTCCCGGCTGACCGGCGGCAGCACCCAGGGCGTCGACCTGCGGACGTTCATCTTCCCCGGCATCCTGGCGATGTCGGTGATGTTCACGGCGATGTTCTCGGCCGCGTCGATCGTCTGGGACCGGGAGTTCGGGTTCCTGCGCGAGATGCTGGTCGCGCCGGTGCGGCGCAGCTCGATCGTGATCGGGAAGTGTCTGGGCGGGGCGACGGTGGCCGGGTTCCAGGGCCTGGTCGTGCTGGCGCTGGCCGGGTTCGTCGGCGTGCCCTACACGCTCTCGCTGCTCGTGCCGGTGTTCGCGCTGCAACTCCTGCTGGCGTTCGCGATCACCGCGTTCGGCGTGATGATGTCGGCCCGGGTCAACCAGATGCAGTCGTTCATGGCGCTGACCCAGATGCTGATCATGCCGCTGTTCTTCCTGTCCGGGGCCCTGTTCCCGGTGTCCGGGCTGCCGCGCTGGCTCACGGTCCTGAACCGGATCGACCCGCTGACCTACGCGGTCGACCCGATGCGCCGGGTCGTGTTCGACCACCTCCACCTGCCCGCGGCCGCCGTGGCGCGGCTCGACCCGGGGGTGACGTGGGGCGGCTGGCACGTGCCGGGCTGGCTCGAGGCGCTCGTCGTGTTGGTACTTGGTGTGATCTTTCTGGGCGTCGCGATAGCGGAGTTCAACCAGCCTGAGTGAACGCTGACAGCGTCTCCGGGTTCGCTCCCGGTGCTGCCAGGATGCTCGTCGTTTCCGCTGGTGGCGGGCACGTTCGAGGCATGCGATGGGGATTGGCCGCGGTCGTGCTGGCCGGCGGATTCGGGTTGGCCTACGTGGCCTGGGGATTGATCGACAACGTGGCGGTGGCGTCCACGCTGGTGTTCCTGGCGCTGATCTGTGCGTGCATGATCGTCGCGCTCTGGGGCGGTGACGAGTCGGTGTCTCGGACGACGCCGGACCGGCGAGGAGGAAGATCGGTGCCTCGACGGTAAGCTCAGGCGGCGATTCGGTGGACCTGAGCTATGTCCTCGACCCGGGCGCGCAGATTGGCGATCCGACGTTGGCGGAATTCGCACTCAAACGCGGTGTCCAATTCCGCTGCTGGTACGAGAGCGTCGTCGCAGGCCTTCCGGGCCGCCTGCACTCGAGAGCGGATTTCGTCAGGCAACCTGGCCGGAAATGCCGCTGGATCGATGTGCGGCGGCCGGCAGAAGTAGTCCTCGTCCGTTGGCATACCTGCTGCGTACCTTAGGGCGGCGAGTCGGATGCTCACGATCGTGTGGGCCCAGCGGTGACGGTCCTCTATCCTGTCCCGTCGACGTTCCGGCAGGTCGTTGAGCCGATGGTTCGCCGGATGTCCGGGGTTGGCCGGATCGCCGAGACTCGGATCCATTCCGAGCGACGCAACGGCATAGCGGATAACCGCACTATCGTCGGTACGTACCTGCGCGCCGCGGCTCTCTTTATCGAATGCGGCAAGGAACGTACGAGCATCGTCTATGTTTCGGTCACGAAGCGCGACGGCCAACCGCCTGCCGGCACGATGCCGACGTGCGGTGGCATCCCAATACGGCTCATCGATTCGTTCGATCCACAGCAGTGCCTCGTCTCGCAGGTCGAGCCAGACAGCGATTTGAGCACAGTCAGAGGCAATCCAGGCCGGTCCGATTGATAGACTGTCCGATTTGTCTGCTCGGGAGTATGCGATTTGCAGCCGGTCGTATGCGTCGGCAAACCTTCCTTGGGCGGCGAGTAGTTTCCCTTCCTCGTAGACGAAATCGGGGCCGCCGGGTCGGAGGGCGGAATAAGAGTCTCTGAACCGGGCGAAGGACTCGCGGATCTGCCGCATCCCCGGCGGGCTCACCTCGATGTAGAAGATGAACTGCTGCTTGTAGGCCTCGAAGAGGTCTTGCGGATCTGTCTCTGCCGGGTCGGCGGCAAGGATCTCGAGTAGCATCGTCAACGACCGGTCCCACTCCGCTGCCATTCTCCAGTGCTTTGTTGCCGAGACCCCGAGCTGGAACGCGCGCCGGTGGTCGTTGCTATCCAAAGCGGCACGGCGAGCCTGCTCAAAGAGAAACGCTGCATCGCTTCTCCGTTCGTCGCGTAAAGCGGAGCGCGCCTGTGCAACCAGTGCCTCGATATTGGCGCGTGCGGACGTCATCGGCGGGTACGGATGCGCTTGAGGATGAGCTCGGCAACATCGCTATCGACGTCGCCGAGGACGTCGGCGACCGTATCCACGTCGGCTGAGTCCCAGTCCTCGCGGGTGGGGAACCTTGCGGCGAGCCTGGCGATCGTGGCCGGTGGCAACGTCAGGGAGGGTCCGAGCAGCACCGACAGCCGTCGGGGAGACAGGTACTGTGCCCGGTCGGGGGCGTCGAGGAGAGCCTGGACCATCGCGTGCTTGCGCATCTCGGTAGCCAGGCGCTGATCGACGGAGCCGTCGACCGGGTCGTAGTCGATGTAGATGAGGGAACGTAGGTCGGCCGGGAGCGGCGGCTCGGTGCCCGTCTTGCGCAGTAGGACGAATGGACGGTTGTGGCGGTCGGAAAACGCGGCGCCCAACTCGAACATCACATTCGGATTCGCGTCGGTCACTTCGGCGATGAACGCGTCGGCCTGACGCATGACGGTTTCGACGTTCTCGAGCACGCGGTGATCGTCGTACCGATCGTTACCGACGACCAATTGACAGCCCCACTCGTCCTCGACGACCCGCCGGCACGCATCGATAGTAGGCCGGAATTCGTCGGCGAAAGGCGTGATCATGAAGAAGATCCGGTGCTTCATGGGTCGGCCGCGCAACGCCCGCCGGCGCCGGTCCTCGTCTTCGATCTGCGTCTTGATCGCGTCAAGTTGACTCTGCGATTCCAGGTAGTCCAGGCTGCGGCCGATCAGGCGCTGGAACTGACTGTGGAAGATCGAGGCATCCGTGGACGTGATCAGCTCCCGATTCGCCAGAACCGCGTCGTTGTACAGAGCCAGCATCAGCTCCTGGACGGCTGGGTCGGTGAGATTTTGTCGGGCGATCCGCTGGACCAGTGCGTTCTCGGCGTTGATGGTCAGCCGCAGCGCCTCGGCTGCAGTGCGGCGAGCCAGTTCGTCGGCCATCTGACGGACGTCGTCGGGCTGATTCGGGTCCAGCCGCAGTTCCTGCGCGCGCCGCTGAGCGTAAGACCGATGATCGGAGCGGATGACCGCGGTGATGGTCGCTGGCTGAAAGCGGCGTGCCTCGGTGCGAATCTGACCCCCAAAAGCCGTCCGCACGGTCAGCGACATCATCTCGGCCAGCCGCTGCACCGCGGCGTCGGTCTCTCCGAGCCGACGGAAGACAGCGGGATCGTCTTCGCGGTCGACGTGCACCAGGGTGAGGTCGCGATCCGGCAGGCGGGTGTACGCCTCCAGCAGCTCCGATTCGAACGGACCCGAAGCGTCGACGACGACGCTTCCGGCCGCGTCGGCGATCTCGAAGTACTGCGACGCCGTGCTGGGTGTGGTGAAGCACGGCAGCCGAGTGGGTTCGCCGGTCCGGGCGGGCACCTGGGCAATGATCTCTGGTAGGGAGCGGAGTTCGCCCGGCGTATCGATCCCGGGTAGTTCGAGGATTTCGTCGGCACCGACCGAGGACTGTGCCGCGTCCAGGCGAGGGAGCGGTGCCGGTCGACTCCATGCGCCCTTGTTCGTGCGCCAGAGGAGTAGGTCGGCGAACCGTCGGAAGAACTCGTCGTAGTAGAAGCAGGCCGCGGTGAAGCCGAGCCGATGGAAGCGGGCAATGTCTACAAAACGCGCGTTGTCGTCTTCACGAAGTTGCTCGAGGTGGGCGATGATCACGTCACCCAGTGCCTCGCTGACCCGCGCAGCGGCATCGTCCCGAAGGAAGTTGTCGCGGGCGGCGGTCGGGGTCAGGTCCGGCGTGTTGATGATGCCGTTCACGAATCGGGCCCAGCGTGGCAGGATGTCGGCCGCGGCGTTGTCGCAGAGGAACATGCGGTTTTGATAGACCCGGGCGACCCGCGGCTGGTCGACGCTGACCAGTCGTGTCCGACTGATGTAGAGCACGCCGTCGATGTGCACGTCACCGCGTACCCGAACCGGTATCGCTTCCAGCACCGAGTCGCTCATCGTCCGGCTCAGGTAGGCGTAGTTGCCGATCCACAGCTCTTGGGGCGACAGTCCGGTCTTCTCCCACGGCATGTGCATGGTGTTTTCGGGATCGGCGCTGCCGTTGAGGTAGATCGGGATCTGCAGCATGTCCGCATACTTGCGGATCAGCTCGCGAACCTCGGTCTCCTGGATCAGCCCCCGATCGGACACGTCCCGCAGCCGGACGGTGACCGACGTCCCGACGGCTGGCACCTCGCACTCGCTGATCCGGTACTGCTTGCTGCCGTCGTTCTCCCAGAGCCAGCCCGCTGATTCGCCGTCCTTGCGTGTGCGCACCTGAACGCTCGCCGCGACCACGAACGCCGACAGAAAGCCGATCCCGAACTGTCCGATCAGGCCTTCCGTCTCGTCACGTTCGAGCCGGGTCAGGCTCTTGCCGATGTTAGAGAGGTATTCGACGAGGTCGTCGTGATTCATGCCGACACCGTTGTCGCGGACCGTAATTTCGAGATCCTGCGGTCGCGTCTCGATGTCGATACGTCCGGTACCCGAACTTCCGACCCGCCGACGGACGCCGTCGTGGGCGTTCTGGATCAGCTCTCGGATGAAGACCTTCTTTTCGCTGTAAAGATTTTGGGCAACGAGTCGGATCAGACCCTCGAAATCGAATTGCATCTCATTGACCGATGTGTCCATCGGAACCCCCTGCGTACCCCGAGCGCATCGTCCGGCACACATACCCCCGGCCGGAGACCGCGAATCTACCCTTGACTGCCTAGGCTGGCTCTCGGAAAGCCGAAGAAGATCCCGATCCGCGACGGCCGGGTCATACTGTCGTTATACCGGGCGGAATCTGTCCTGTGACCTGTCAGCGCTGACCATCCGTGCCGGGGCGGCCGAATGCTCAGTGCGCGTGGGGCTCAGAGCCAGCGGCGGACTCCGCCGTGGCCGGAGCAGGTTCCCTGGCGGTGTTGGCTGTAGCTGTACGAGCCGTCCTCGCACTGGGCGCTGGCGCGGGCCGGCTCGGATCCCGGGCGGTGGACGCAGTTGCCGTTGGAATTGACGTAGTAGTCGCCTCCGCAGGCCGAGTAGTCGTCCGCGGGCGGTCGGGCAGCGGCCGTCGTACGCCCGGGTGCCGGTCGCTTCGTCGGTGGGTCGACGACGACCGGCTCGTTCGCCGGGAGGCCTTCGACGGCGAGGTCCTGGACGGCGAGGTTTCGGACGGCGAGGTCTTGGACAGCGAGGCCGCCGACGGCGAGGTCAGCGACGGGGAGGCGGTCGGCGTCGTCGCCGGGAGGACGGCTTCCTGTGATCGCGGTGCCGCCGTCGTAGCGGCCGCCGAGTACAGGCCGCCGGCGGTGGGCGTGGTGGTGACCGCGGTCTTCGCGGTCCCGCCGGTGAGCGCCGCACCGACCACCCGGAAGAGGATGCACCCCTGAGAACAGCAGGGCCGATGATCTGGCCGATGTCGCGGCGGTCTCGGCGCCCGGTAAGGAGCCCCCCACCCGCCACGCCGCGGATCGAACGGGCGAAACGAAACAGCGCACCGGGTGTCCCCTATCCACTGTGGCCGGAAGCGCCTGTCCGGGCGTGGCAGTCGACGTGCTCGGCTAGCGTGGTCTGGACGATCGGAGCACACAGATGCGTAACGCCGAACTGGCAAAGCTCGACGGGCTGATCGGTGAGTGGGCGACGACGCTGTCCGACGCCTGGTTCCTCGACGCCGGCGTCGTCGTCCTGGGCACGACGAGCATCGCCCGGCTGGGGGAGTCGCTGCTGATCATGCGCACGATGCTGCCCGGCCGCAGCGAGAGCTCCGAGATGACGTTCGTGATCGGGCGCAGCGACCCGAACGACACGTTCGTCGCGCTCTACGAGGACGAGCGGGGCGTCTGCCGCGAGTTCGCGATGCGGTTCGACGAGGAGCACTGGACGCTCTCCCGCGAGGACCCCGACATGCACCAGCGCTTCCTGGCCGACGTGGAGGGCGACCGCGTCTTCGGTCGCTGGGAGGCCTCCGACGACGAGGGTGCGACCTGGCGCAAGGACTTCGACCTGACGTTCGAGCGATCCGCCTGAGACCGCTAGAGCCACTCACCCGCGTACAGCTCCAGATGCCCGCAGCGCTGGCAGCGGAACGCCCGGATCGCCCGGCGGGGCTTGCCCATCCGGCGCGCCCCGCCGAAGATCCCGCGCTCGAGCGGCCCGGGAATCCAGCGGGAGAAGCCCTGCGAGTACTCGCCCGAGTCCTCGACGAACCCCTCCTCGATCGCCGGGTTGCCGCACGCCGTGCACCCGAACCCGACGAACTGCCCCGCTGGTGCGTCCCCGTTCCCGGTCGTCATGCCCCGAGTATCACGCCGCCTGTCCACCCTCCGGCGAACGCCCGCCTGGCGGCGGCCCCGCCGGCGAACGCCCGCCTGTCGGCGGCCCCGCCGTCGGACGTCCCGCCGTCAGACCCCCACCGGCGGACGTCGTCCGGCCCATGGCAGCTCGACCTCCAGCAACCCCGCCACCTGGAGCAGCAGATCCTCTCGCCACGGCGCGGCCACGAGCTGCACCCCGACCGGCAGCCCGGTCGCCTCGTCGAACCCGACCGGCACCGAGATCGCCGGCATCCCGGTCACGTTGAACAGCGACGTGAACACCGCCATCGGGTAGCTGTTCAGCAGCGGTGACAGCGCGCCCCCGCCCCGCCAGAACCCGACCGGCGGCGGCAGGCACGCCATCGTCGGCGTGACCAGCAGGTCGAACCCGGCCACGAACCCCTCGACGATCCGCCGCGAGAAGACCTGGGTGTGCTGCACGGCCTCGGCGTAGGTCCACGAGTCGGTGGCCCGCGCCTCCTCCCGCAGCACCCGGTTGTGCGGTTCGACCCGATCCGGGTCGGCCAGCGGTATCCCGGCCGCGCCGATGTTCCAGATCGTCGTGAACGCCCCGAGCAGTTCCTCGGCCGGCGGCAGCGGCAGCGTCTGGTCCACCGGACAGTGGCCGGCCGACTCCAGCGCGCGCAGGATCGCCGACACCGCGGCCACGCAGGCCGGGTCGACGTCGATGCCCTCGATCGGCGACCCGGTCAGGGCCCCGACCCGCAACCCGCGCGGGGCCGGCGTCCGCATGGACAACCGGAACGACCCCCAGGGGGTCGGAGGCGACCACCAGGCGCCCGGGTCGTGGCGCGCGAGCACGTCGAGCGCGGCCGCGGTGTCGGCGACCGTGCGGGTCACGACGCCGCTGGTCGCGAAGCCCTCGACCAGGACCGTCCCATTGGTGATCCGGCCGCGGGTCGGCTTCAGGCCGACCAGGCCGGTGCAGGAGGCCGGCACCCGGATCGATCCGCCGCCGTCCTCGGCGTGCGCGATCGGCGCCATCCCGGCCGCGACCGCGACCCCAGCACCGCTGGACGACCCGCCCGGCGTGCGGTCCGGATCCCACGGGTTGCGGGTGATCCCGAGGGTCTCGTTCTCGGTGAACGGCACCGCGCCGAACTCCGACGTCGTCGTCTTCCCGAGCAGCACGAACCCCGCCTCGAGGAACCGCTGTACGACGGGCGAGGACGCGTCCGCCGGAGTCCGGCTCGCGCCGGCCGACCCGTACGACGTCGGCCAGCCGGCCACGTGCACCAAGTCCTTGACCGGCAGCGGGACGCCGTGGAACGGCGGCAGGTCGTCGACCGAGTCGGCCCGGACGACCGCGTCGGCGGCGGCGGACGCGGCCTTGCGGACGTCCTCGTCGGCGCGGTGGCAGAACGCGTCGAGGGTGGGGTCGAGCGCGTCGATGCGGTCGAGGTAGCAGTCGGCGACCTCGACCGGGCTGACCTCCCGGCGGCGGATCGCGGCGGCGAGGTCGAGGGCGGGCGTGAACGGATCGATCGTCATGGATCCAGGCTGCGGCGCGGGTGCGGACGGGTATTGGAGAAATGTCGCCGGGTCCTCGTAGCCTGGCTTCATGGGCGCAGCCGAGTCGCTCCGGGCCGCCGCCGCCATCTGGGACATCGCCACGCCGACTCCCGGCCGGCTGCCGGGCGTCCGCATGGCCGGGTTCCGGGAGCGCCCGGCGGGCGCGGTCGACCTGCAGGTGATCCCGTACCCGGCGGTGACCGTGATCGTCGACCTCGGCGAGGGACTGCAGGTCGATCACGACGGCGGCCGGGAGAGCGGGGCGGTCGTCGCCGGGCTCGCACCCGGCGTGCTGCGCGGTGGTGGCCGGGACGTCGAATGCCTGCAGGTCCGGCTGTCGCCGGTCGTCGCGCACGCCGTGCTCGGGGTTCCGTCCGGCGCCGTCGTCGGCCTCGCCGACCTGTGGGGACGCTCGGCCGCGCGCGTTTCCGGGCGTCTGCGCGCGGCGCGGACGTGGGACGAGCGGTTCGCGATCGTGTCGGCGGCGCTGGGGGAGCGGGCCGAGCGCGGCCGGGCGGTCGATCCCGAGGTCGCGTTCGCCTGGCGGCAGCTGGTGGGCAGCGGCGGGCGGGCGCGCATCGACGAGCTGGCGACGCGAGCCGGATGGGGCCGCCAGCGGCTGTGGTCCCGGTTCCGCGCGCAGATCGGGCTCTCGCCCAAGCGGGCCGCCCAGCTGATCCGCTTCGACGTCGCCGCGCACCGGCTGGCCGGCGGGGCGTCTCCGGCCGCGGTGGCCGCCGAGGGCGGGTACGCCGACCAGTCGCATCTGCACCGGGAGGCGCGCGCGTTCGCCGGCCTGACGCCGGCCGCGCTGGCCGCCGCGCCCTGGCTGGCCGTCGACGACGTGGCCTGGGCCTACCGCCGCTGAGCAGCGGCAAGGCCCGGAGAGCGGTGGGGGGCGCGCTCCGGGCCTTGTGATTCCCAGGTTCGCGCGGATCGGCGGCCGGGTCGATCGGGGTGAGAACGAGCGGGGTGTTCGTCGGCAAACAGTGTCCGTCAACATTGGTTGACGCGGCCGGGTGCGTCAACTACGGTTGACGGCATGACGGTACTGACTCGCGTGGCCGCCGCGACACCGGAGCGGCCTGAATCCCGGCGACCGAGCCGGCTACTCACCGCGGGCCTGGTGGTCGGCCCGCTCTTCACGCTCGCGTACCTGGTGGAGGGTGTCCTGCGTGGACACGGCTACTCCGCGGTCCGCCATCCGGTCAGCTCGCTCGCCCTCGGCTCGCGGGGCTGGGAGCAGACGCTGAACTTCCTCGTCGCCGGGATGCTGGTGCTCGTCTTCGCGGTCGGGTTGCGTCGGAGCCTGCGCGGTGCGCCGGGGGCCGGACGCGGCCCGGGCGCGGTCGCGTTGCCGGTGCTGGTGGCGATCTGGGGGATCGGGCTGCTGGGCGCGGGGGTGTTCCGGACCGACCCGGTCGGTGGGTACCCGACCGCGGCGAGCCCGGTCACCTGGCACGGGCAGCTGCACGACCTGGCGTTCTCGCTGCCCGGTTTCCTGGCCCTGGCGCTGGCGATGTTCACCGCCGCCTCGGTGTTCGCCCGGCGTCGCTCGCCCCGGATGGCGCTGTACTCGGCGTTCAGCGCGGTCGCGTTCGTCGTGCTGTTCGGGTTCGCGACCAGCGGCTTCGGCGGCGCCGACCCGTGGGTCGACGCCGCCGGCCTCTGGCAGCGGCTCTGCGTGACGGTGGGCTGGGGCTGGCTCGCCGTCCTGGCCGCTCAGCGTCGGACTAGCCGGCGCTGATCAGGTGGCGGGAGAAGAAGCGGACCGCGCTGTCGACCTCGAACCTCGGCACGTCCGCGTGGCCGCCCGAGCTCGCGTGCAGCGTCTTCTCCTTCGACCCGAACGCGTCGAACAGCGACAGCCCGGACTCCCGGGTGATGTGCTCGTCGTCCCACTGGTGCAGGAACTCGATCGGGACCGTGATCTGCCTGGCCGTCTCGACCAGCGTCTCACCCCAGAAGACGCCGAGCACGGCCGCGGAGATCCGCGGCTCGGCCGCCACCAGCGGGACGCCGATCGCGGTGGCCAGTGCGATCCCGAGGTAGCCGACCGGCCCCTCGGGATCGATCGCGTCGAGCACGGCCCGCCACTCCGGGACGGCCCGTTCGGCGAGGTCGCCGTTGAACCGCGCGACGATCTCGCCGACCGGCTCGCCGGCCGTCATCGCCTCCCGCATGAGCGCGATCTCGCGCTCGTCGAGCCCCGTGCGCGGGCGGCCGCCGTGCGCCGGGGCGTCGAGCGTGACGACGTCGAAGCCGCCGTCGAGGACGAGCCGGTGGGCCCGGCCGACCATGCCCGGGGCCCGCTTGTGCTGGCCGCCGCCGTGGCCCATCAGGACGAGCGGCGCCTGGCCGGGCTCGGGCCGGGTCGTCCAGAGGATGCCCGGGACGTCGCCGAGCCGGAATTCACGTTCGACGACACCGTTCGAGGATGTCTCAGCGATGAGTTTCATGGTGATGCCCTTCCGAAGCGCTGAGGGCGCCCCGGATGACATCTACGTCATCGCGCATCCGTGCCGAAGCGGACGAGCGCCCGTACCGATTCAACGTTCACGGGTCTCACCTCCTCGGGTAGGTCACGGCGCGCAGGACGCTACCAGGCCCCGCCGTGGGTGCCTACTCGGTTATCGACGCGATCACCGCGGCGGCGCGGTCGACGTCGGTGGCGACGGCGGCGCGGAGGTCGGGGTCGGTCAGGTGGCGGGTGAGGCTGTCGGCCTGGACGCGCCAGAGGCCGGTGACCGCGATCGCGGTAATGCGCGCCTCCGGTGCGCCCCGGCCCCGGTCGGTCAGGAAGCCAGTGGCGACGTCCGTGAGGCGCTCGGTCATGTCGTGCTGGTAGGCGCGCAGGCCCGGCGTGCTGACCGCGAGCTCCCGGAACCGGCGGAGCTGCTCCCGCGCGCCGGCCGGATCCTCCTGGCGCTCCAGCCAGCCGGCGAGCGCGTCCAGTTCGGCGTCGAGGACCGTGCGGGCGGCGTCCAGCAGGTCGGCGTCCGCAGTGGAGAGCAGGCGTTGCAGGGACGTGAGCGTGTCGTCGAACCGGTCGAGGAGCAGGGCCTCCTTGGTCGGGAAGTAGTTGAAGACGGTCTTCTCGGAGACGTCGCAGGCGGCGGCGATCTCGGTGACGCGGACCGCGTCGAAGCCACGGTCGAGGAACAGGCGCGTCGCGGTCGACGACAGCCGCGCGCGCAGCGCGCGCTTCTTCCGCTCGCGCAGGCCGGGCTGCCAGTCGACGGTCTCCACGGGAGAACAGTCTACGGTCACTGGAAAAGTACTGCTACTGTAAATTTATGCTGCAGGTGCTCGGAGTGGTGCTGGCCGGCCTTCTCGCCGGTGAAGAGTTCATCGTTCGGTACGGCGTCCAACCGGCGTTGCGCTCGCTGGACGACCGCGCGCACCTCCGGGCGCGGATCGCGCTGGTGCGGAGCCTCCGCGTGGTGGTGCCCGCGCTGATGATCCCGACCGTGGTGCTGGCCGTCGCCGTGCTCGTGACGGCCGGCGGGGCCTACCGCTGGCTGGGTACGGCCGCGCTCGTCGCGTTCGTGCTGATCTCGCTCCTCGGCACGGTGCCGATCAACATGAAGGTCGTCGACTGGGACGACGGCGCTCCGCCCGCGAACTGGCGCGCGACGATCCGGCGCTGGGAACGTCTGGACGTGGCCCGCTCCAGCGCGGCGATCGTCGCGTTCGTACTCTTCGCCGCGGCCCAGGCCGGCTAGCGGCGGCGGCGCGGGGCGATCAGGCGCAGGCCCGCGTCGAGCAGGTGCGCACCGAGCTCCGCGTCGGTCAGCTCGGCGAAGTCGGGGCTCGCGGCCGCGGCCACGATGCCGGTGAGCGCGACCGCCGACGCGACCTCCTCGGCCGGTCCGGCGTCCGGCCCGACCAGCACCGCCGAGATGCGGTCGGCGATCTGGTCGAAGTCCGGCCGCTCGGTGCGCACGACGCGCAGCACCGCGACGTCGTCGTAGAGCAGGGTCAGCAGCACCCGGTGGCCGATCACCAGGTCGACGAACGCGCTCAGGAACGCCCGCGCCCTGGTCGCTCGCCCGCGCCGCGTCTCGGCTTCGCCGAGCGTCAGGACGAGCTGTTCGATGGCGGGGGAGACGACGGCGAGGACGATCTCGTCCTTGGTCTTGAAGTGGTAGTAGACCGCGGCCTTGGTGACGCCCATCGCGTCGGCGATCATCTGCAGGGACGTGCCCTCGACCCCGTACTGCGCGAATTGGGCCAGAGCGGCGTCGATGACCCGTTGTCGTCCGTCGCGGGTCACGGTCGTTGTCACAAGTCCTCCCAGCTCGTGGGCAATGCTAGGAGGGCCGACACCCGTCGTCAACGCCCGGGGGCTAGCCGACCGGCTAGGCCGGCCGGGGCGGAGCCAGGAAGCGCGTGAGGGAGCGGGCCAGCGGCTCCGCGGCCTCCTCGGGCAGGAAGTGCCCGGCCGTCAGCGGGCCGCCGGAGACGTCGTCGGCCCAGCGCCGCCAGACGTCGAGCGGTCCGGCGGACGTCGTGCCCTCCTCCGCGCCCCAGTGGACGAGCACCGGGCACGTCAGGCGCCGGCCGGCCGCGCGGTCGGCGAGGTCGTGCCCGCGGTCGAGATGGAACGCGGCCCGGTACTCGGCGCACACCCGCGCGATCGTCTCGGGCGAGTAGGCCGCCACGTACCGCTCGACGGCGTCCGGCGGGAGGGGCTCGCCCGCCCAGGACGCGAGGATCCAGCGGACGAGGTAGTCGGCGCTCGCCGCGAACACCCGCTCGGCGAACGGCTGGGCCAGGAAGAAGAACGGCCAGTAGTCGAGGGCCGCGTCCGGATCCAGGCGTTCGAACTGCTCGGCCGTCGGAATGACGCTGAGCACGGCGAGCCGCTCGACGACGTCCGGATGGTCGAGGGCCAGCCGGTAGCCGGCGCGCGCGCCGCGGTCGTGCCCGACGACCGCGAAGCGGGCGAAGCCGGCCGAGCGCATGAGTGCGACCAGCTCCCGGGCCATCTCGCGCTTGCTGTAGCCCTCGCCGAGCGGGCCGCCCGGCGCGGCCTCGCTGGTGCCGTAGCCCTTCAGGTCGCACACGACCACCGTGCGGGACCCGGCCAGCGCCGGGGCGACCGACCGCCAGCAGTAGTGGGTCTGCGGGAAACCGTGCAGCAGCAGGACGGCCGGCCCGCTCCCGCGCCGTCCGACGCGGTAGCGGGACGACCCGACCTCGATCGTCGAGTAGTCGAAGCCGTCGAGGGGGTCGAGGCGGTCGACGCCGGTCGTCATCGCTCCACGCTAGCTGCGGCCGCCGAGCATGTCGGCGGTGAGGACGGTGCCGCCGAGGCCCCAGCCGCCCTCGGCCACCTCGTCGACCAGGACCAGCGTGTTCGCGCGGGCGCGCTCGCCGTACACGGCCGCGTAGGCGTCGGTGACGGCGTCGATCAGCTTCTGCTTGGACTCCGGCGTGAGCGTGTCGGCCGGGACCTTGAGGTTGGCGAACGGCATCAGGCGATCCCTCCGTTGGTGCGAATGATCTGTCCGTTGACCCAGTGGCCGGCCTCGCTGCCAAGGAACGCGACCACGTTGGCGATGTCCTGCGGCTCGCCGAGCCGCTCCAGCGGCGGCTGCTTGGCCAGGTGCTCGATCGTCGCCTCGTCCTTGCCGTCGAGGAACAGGTCGGTGGCGGTCGGGCCGGGGGCGACGGTGTTGACCGTGATGTTCCGTCCGCGCAGCTCGCGGGCGAGGATGAGCGTCATCGCCTCGATCGCGCCCTTGCTGGCGGTGTACCCGGCGTAGGTCGGGAACTGCAGTCCGACGACCGACGTCGAGAACAGGACGATCGACCCGCCGTCGCGCAGCCGCCGGGCCGCCTCGCGGGCCACGACGAACGCGCCCCGGATGTTCGTGCGGTGCATCGCGTCCAGATCGTCGAGATTCAGGTCGGCGACGGTGGAGAGGACCATCCGGCCGGCCGCGTTGACGACGACGTCGACGCCGCCGAACTCCTTCTCGGCCCGGTCGAACAGCGCGCCGACCGCCGTCTCGTCGGCGATGTCGCCGGCGACCGCGACGGCGCGGCCGCCGGCCGCGGTGATCTCCTCGACGACCTCGGTCGCCGCGTCGGTGCGCCCGGCGTAGCCGACGACGACCGCGACGCCCTGGGACGC
This sequence comes from Cryptosporangium phraense, assembly GCF_006912135.1. Taxonomy (NCBI): domain Bacteria; kingdom Bacillati; phylum Actinomycetota; class Actinomycetes; order Cryptosporangiales; family Cryptosporangiaceae; genus Cryptosporangium; species Cryptosporangium phraense. Next base: position 70,929 of record NZ_VIRS01000030.1, read on the forward strand.
CAGGGTGGTCGCGACCGCCCGGCCGATCCCGCGCGAGCCGCCGGTGACGATGGCGACGCGTGTCTCACTCATGGGTTCCTCTCTATCATCGATACGGCCTTTACGTAACGCCGCTATGTAGCGACCGTAGCATGGTTCGTAGCGTTGACAAGGGTGACGCGTATCATCGATAGCATGACCGTCACCGAGACCGAGCTCCGGACCGCGATGATCGCGGCGGCCGAGCAGCAGCTGGCGTCGTCCGCCGGCCGGGACATCGCGACCCGGGCCGTGTGCGAGGCCGTGGGCGTCAGCCAGCCGGTGCTGTACCGGCTGTTCGGCGACAAGCGTGGCCTGCTCGACGCGGTCGCCGACGCCGGGTTCGAGCGGTACGCGGCGCTGAAGGCGGCACAGCCGGCGACCGGGGATCCGGTCGCCGATCTGCGGGCCGGGTGGGACCAGCACATGGCGTTCGCGCGAGAGAACCCGGCGCTCTACCAGCTGATGTTCGCGCCCCGGCCGCAGGCCCACTCGGGCGCCCGGGCGCGGGTGTTCGGGCTGCTCGAGGCGCAGCTCGTGCGGTGCGCGGCGGCCGGGGCACTGACGGTCGCGCCGGGGGTGGCGGCCCAGCTGATCCTCTCGGCGAACGTCGGGGTGGCGCTGAACCTGATCGCGCAGCCGGAGCTGTTCGACTCCGCGTCGCTGTCGGGGCAGATGCGCGACACGGTGTTCGGGGCCGTGCTGACGACGGCCGCCGCGCCCGCGGAGCCGGATCCGGTGTCCGCGGCGGCGCTGCGGCTCCGGTCGCAGTTGCGGGTGGCCGGGACGCCGGCCCTGGAGCCGGCCGAGGCGACGCTGCTCGAGGTGTGGCTCGACCGGATCGCCGGGACGGTCAGGCGCGGGCGGTGATCATCCAGCAGGCGGCGGTCCAGCGGACCCGGTCGCCGTCGACGTAGGGCTCGTAGGCGGCCCGCACCGCCTCGACCGCGCGCGCCCGGGTCGGTTCGTCCAGGCTCTCGCGCACGAGTGCGAGCGGGCCGAACGTCGTGAAGTACCCGACGAGATCACGCTCGGCCATCGACAGCTCGAGATCCACCGGCTCCAGCGCGACGTCGTGCCAGCTGGGCGCGACGATCCGGCGCACGACGTCGGGATCGGCGAACGCGAACCGGCCGGGGGCGTCCGGCGGGCTGACCGGCAGGTCGGGCACGAGCGGGCCGGCGGCCTCCTCGGTGACGGTCAGGAACGGGTTGTCCGCCGGCCGGCGCCAGACCAGGCACCGCAGCGCCCCGCCCGGACGGGTCGCCCGCCGCAGGTTCGCGAACGCGGCGGGCGGATCGGGGAAGAACATCACGCCGAACCGGGACACGACCGCGTCGAAGCCGGCCGCCGGGAAGTCGTGCTCCTGCGCGTCGGCCCGGACGAACGTCGCCGTCGACCCCTCCTCGGTGGCCCGGGCCCGCGCGGCCGCGATCATCGGTTCGGACACGTCGACGCCGACCGCTGCGTCGGCCCGGCGGGCGAGCGCCACGGTCGTCGACCCGGTGCCGCAGCCGACGTCGAGCACGCGCCGGGCGCCGGCCACCGCGTCGACCAGGGCCGTCTCCAGCGGGCGCATGATGTCGTCGAGCAGTGAGCGGTTGGTGACCCAGGCCTGGCCGCGGGGTCCGTTCCAGCTGTCTGCGGGCATCGCGCCGTCTCCTCTGGTGTCCGTTTCGCGTTCGGTGCCACCGTTCCACGTCACGAGGCCGAGACGGGCCGGCCGGCGCGCCGCCGGCGGTTTCCGTCGAACCGTTACACGGATTCGCGGTAATACCGTGCGTAGCGGTGAGCGGGTGCCCCTAGGATTCCACTGTGGCCAGCAACGACTGGATGATCGAGTCATCCAACCAGGCGGCCGACCGTGAGCCGGTCGAGTTGCACCCGGAGCGCCCCCACCCGGCGCGGGTCTACGACTACCTGCTCGGTGGGAACACGAACTTCGCGTCCGATCGGGCCGCCGCCGAGGCCGGGCTGACCGTGAACGAGGGCGCGCGGACGACCGCGCGGTCCAACCGCGAGTTCCTCCGCCGGGCGGTCACGTTCCTGGCCCGCGACGCCGGCGTCCGGCAGTTCGTCGACGTCGGCACCGGCTTACCGACCGCGCCGAACGTGCACGAGACCGCCCACGCGATCGCGCCCGAGAGTCGGGTCGTCTACACCGACAACGACCCGATCGTCGCCGCCCACGCTCGCGCGCTGCTCACCAGCGAGCCCGGCACCGGCCCGACCAGCTACCTCGAGGCCGACCTGCGCGACCCGGAGACGATCCTCGCCCAGGCCCACCAGCTCCTCGACTTCACCCAGCCGATCGGCCTGCTGCTCATCGCGGTGACGCACCACGTCGACGACGAGGACGACCCGCACGCGGTGGTCGCCGACCTCGTCGGGCGGCTGCCCTCGGGGTCGTATCTGGCGCTGTCACAGATCACCGACGAGTTCCGGCCCGAGTGGCACGAGGTCTCGAAGGACTTCGCCCGGCGCGGCGGCGTGCTCCGCCCGCGGCCGCGGGCGTCGATCGAACGTTTCTTCACCGGGCTGGAGCTGGTCGAGCCCGGGTTGCAGGTGGTGAATCGCTGGCGTCCGGACGACACCGACGTCTACCGCGATCTGGACGAGGGTGGGGTGTCCGTCCTGGGCGCGGTCGCCCGCAAGCCGTGACTCCGAGCCGACCCCGAAGGACTTCCCGTGAGCAACAACGACTGGATGATCGAGTCGTCCAACGAAGCCGCCGACCGTGAGCCGGTCGAGCTGCACCCGGAGCGCCCCCACCCGGCGCGGGTCTACGACTACCTGCTCGGCGGCAACACGAACTTCGCGTCCGACCGGGCCTTCGCCGAGGCGGCGCTGAAGCTCAACGAAGGCACCCGGACGACCGCGCGGTCCAACCGCGAGTTCCTGCGCCGGGCGGTCACGTTCCTCACCCGCGACGCCGGGATCCGGCAGTTCATCGACATCGGCACCGGGTTACCGACCAGCCCGAACGTGCACGAGATCGCGCACTCGATCGCGCCCGAGAGCCGGGTCGTCTACACCGACAACGACCCGATCGTCGCCGCCCACGCTCGCGCGCTGCTCACCAGCGAGCCGGGAACCGGCCCGACGACCTACATCGAGGCCGACCTCCGCAAGCCGGAGACGATCCTCTCCCAGGCCCACGAGATCCTCGACTTCACGCAGCCGATCGGCCTGCTGCTCATCGCGGTCACCCACCACCTCAAGAACGACGAGGACCCGCAGGCGGTCGTCGCGGCGGTGGTCGACGCGCTGCCGTCCGGGTCGTACCTGGCGCTGTCGCAGATCACCGACGAGTTCCGGCCGGAGCAGTGGCACGCGATCGAGGCCGACTTCGCCCGGCGCGGCAGCGTGCTGACCCCGCGGCCGCGGGCGTCGATCGAGCAGTTCTTCACCGGCCTGGAGAAGGTGGACCCGGGGCTGCAGGTCGTGAACCGGTGGCGGCCCGAGGAGAGCGACGCGTACAAGGACCTCAGCGAGGGCGAGTGTTCGCTGTTGGGTGCGGTCGCGCGGAAGGCTTGACCTCGAGTTCGGTTGAGGTTCTAGCGTCGGGCGCATGACGCGACCGACGCTTGCCGACCCGTCCGCCCAGGCCGCCGCCGAGACCGTGGCCCGGGATTTCGCCGCCACGCTGCAGCGCGGCGGCGACACGATGGATGCCGACGAATACGACCGCTGGTTCGCCGACGACGTGCTGTGGGGCAGCCCGTACGGCCTGACGCTGACCGGATTCGCCCCGCTGAACAGCGTCCACCAGAGGTTGATGGACGCGGTGCGCCACGCGCCGGATCCGGACGCACCGGCGCAGGGCGCGCCGGCCTCGGTCTTCGAGGTCGTGACCGCGGCGACGGTCGCGCCGGGCGTGGTCGTCACGCAGATCCGGCGGGCGGCGCTGGTGGAGGGTGGGTTCTCGGAGCTGGCGCTGTACGTGCTGGTGGAGCGCGACGGCGGGTGGTGGCTGGCCGCGGCCCAGAACACTCCGGTGCGTCCGGCCGTCACCGCCGATTAGGCTGCTGGGGCCCCGGATTTCCGGGCCGGTCCCGGGAGGCGGACGATGGCGACGGTTCACGACACGACGCTGGTCCCGTCGAAGCTGGAGCTGCTGGCGGTGTGGATACCGAGGCAGCCCTGGTACGGCGGTGCGGGCGATCCGGAGCTGCGCAAGGCCGGCGGCTTCCGGCTCGACGATCCGGCCGGGGAGGTCGGGATCGAGCTGATGGTCGTCGTCGACGTGCGCGGGCCGGAGACCGGCAGCTACCTGGTGCCGATGACGTACCGGAGCGAGCCGCTGCCCGGCGCCGACGGGGCGCTGATCGGGACGATGGAGCACGGCGTGCTCGGAAAGAGGTACGCGTACGACGCGCCGCACGACCCGGTGTTCCGCGAGTGCCTGCTGGCGCTGGTGCACGGCAAGGCGGTGCCGCAGGCGCAGTCCCGGAGCGACACCGTGGACACGTCGGTGCGGGTGGTGGCGGTGCCGGACGCGGTGGGGGCGGACATCGTGCGGGTCCTGACGCCGACCGGGGCCGCGCCCGCGGCCGGCGAGGTGTCGGTGCCCTACACCCTGGCCGACGAGCCCGTCCGCGCCGTCGTCGCCCGCGCGATCTAGGGCTTCGTCGCGGCTCGGGCCCAGGCGACCAGGGCCGGTTGGCCCAGCAGACGCAGGGCCCGCTTGCGGTCGGTGTCGAGGCCGAAGCCGTCCTTGTGCTCGGTGTACTGGGCGACGTTGCCCGGGAACACGGCGACGAAGAAGCCGGCGACCAGCGTGCCCAGGCGGCGGCGGGCGGGCTGGCGCCAGGTGGTGAGCAGCGCGGTGCCGAGGGCCAGCTCGACGATGCCGGACGCGAGCACGACCGTGTCGGGGTCGGCCGGGAACCAGCTCGGCACCTGGGCCCGGAACTCCTCCCGGGCCACGGTCAGGTGGGACGCCCCCGCGGTGAGCAGCACCGCCCCCAGCGCAACCTGCCCGGCACCCCGCACCACGTCTGCTTTCGCCATGCTCCCTTCCTACCTCACGATCAGACCGCGGTCAGCTCCAGGACCAGGGCCTGCTGCGGCTCCAGCGTCGGCAGCACCAGCCCCACACCCCCGAGCACCGCCCCCGACGCCACTACCGGCCCCCCGGCCACCCACGGCGTCTCCGACCGGGCGCTGAACCGCGGCTCACCCAGCTCCGTCACCACCCGCACCCGGTACTTCGTCGTCGCCGTGAGCCCCGGCAACAGCACCCGCCCGGCCTGCGTCGGCTCCGACGTCACGGTCCGGGACCAGACGAAGACCGCCCGCTCCGGCGACACCACCCCGGTCAGGCTCAGCCCGGGGTCGACCGCCTCGCCGTGCACCACGGTGCCGGTCGCGATCAGCGGCCGGATGGTCTTGTGGAAGTCGATCCACGACTTGACGACCGCGAGCTCCTCCGGGCTCCGCTCGATCAGGTTCCACTCGATCCCGACGTGCCCGAGCAGCGCCGACGCCATCCGGAACGGCAGGTCGGTCTCGCGCCCGGTCGTGTGCGCCCGCGGCGCCCCCACGTGCATGCCGACGAGCTCGGGCGGCAGCAGCTGCATCGTCCAGCGGTCGATCATCACCCGCTCGACCGGGTCGATGCAGTCCGACGCCCAGACCCGGTCGGTGCGGTCCAGGATCCCCAGGTCGACCCGGCCGCCGCCGGACGAGCAGGACTCGATCTCCAGCCCGGGGTGCCGCTCGCGCAGCGCGTCCATCAGCGCGTACACCGCGTGGGTCTGGGCCGAGACGCCCGGCCGCCCGGTCACCCGGGAGACCGCCTCGTGGATCTCCCGGTTGTGGTCCCACTTCAGGTAGGCGATGTCGTACTCCGCGACCAGCGCGCTGATCGCGCCCAGCAGGTACTCGAACGCCTCCGGGTGCGCCACGTTCAGGACGTACTGCGAGCGCGACGGTGGGCCCACCGGCGTGGGAGCCAGGATCCAGTCCGGGTGCTCGCGGGCCAGCTCCGAGTCGAGCGAGATCATCTCGGGCTCGAACCAGAGCCCGAACTCCAGCCCCCGGCTCCGGACGTGCGCGGCCAGCTCACCCAGCCCCGACGGCCACGTCGCCGGGTCGACGGTCCAGTCGCCCAGCGCCGTGGTGTCGCTGCGACGGCCGAGGAACCAGCCGTCGTCGAGCACGAACCGCTCGACGCCGACCTCGGCGGCCCGGTCGGCCAGCTCGGTCAGGACCTCGAGGCGGTGGTCGAAGTACACCGCCTCCCAGGTGTTGACGATGACCGGCCGCGGCCGCGACGGGTGCGACGCCCGCGCCCGCAGGTGCTGGTGGAACCGGTCGGCCAGCCCGTCGGTGCCCCGGTCCGAGTACGCGAACATCGCGACGGGCGACTCGTACGACGAACCCGGCGCCAGCCGCACCTCACCGGCCCGCAGGAGCTCACCGCCGCCGAGCACCGACCGGAACACCCCGGCGCCCTCCGGGTACCGCTCGACCGTCCACGACGTGTCGCCGCTCCAGGCCAGGTGCAACGCCCAGACCTCGCCCTGCCGGTTCGCGAACCCCGGCGTCCCGACCACCGACAGCGTCGGCGAGCCGGGTCCGGGCTTCCCGCGGCGGACGTCCCGCTGGTGCGCCCCGTCGACGATCGGCCGGCGCTGCGGCGCCCGCTCGCGGGCCCAGCGTCCGGTGAAGTCGAGGATCTCGGTGGCCCGGGCCGGGATCGGCATCAGCGCCCGGACCCCGCCGACGTCGAACAGCCCGTCCGCGTCGGCGTCGTCGGCCGGGCGCCGGACCGTGTGCTGGACGGTGACGATCCCGACCGGGGTGAGGGCGACCCGCAGGTCGATCTCCAGGCCGGTGATCTCGTCGGCGAGGTCGATCTCGACCGAGTTCCCGGACACCCGGACCGGCTCGCGCAGCGCCGGCCGGGGCGTCGCCCGGGTGCCGTCGAGGTGCCCGGCGAAGCCGGGCGTCCCCGACCACAGGTCGCGCTCGGTCGGGATCAGCGTCAGCCGCCGGGGCACGTCCGGCGCGTTGTGCGGGATCTCGGTGGGCTCGGTGTCCAGCAGTACCTGAAGGTCGGCCGCGTCGAGTTCGCCCAGGTCAGCGCCCCAGTGGAGGACCGTGGGCACGGGCCCGTCGACGTCCAGGACGAGCGAAACTCCGGCCGCGCGCAGGTGCACGGGCGCGAGCGAGGACTGCTGGTCGGTAGGCACGGCGATTGATCGTAGGTGGCCTCTCCGAGCATCTCGGTTGCGGGCCTCCTCGACCGAATATCGCCGACCCGCTTGGCGTGCGACCGCACAACCGGTTGAGTAGGGAGCACAGTCCTGTTATCGGAGTGTCCTCTGTGGCCCACCGTGACCCCTTGGAGTGCCCCAGGTGTTCGGAAGCTACGACCTCGTAGCCGCCGCCTACGACGGCGACCGGGTGGCGGCGGAGCGTCTCGTCTCCGAGTCCCTGCCGCTCGTGTACACGCTGCTGGTGCGGGCGGCGAGCCCGCGGGCGGACGTTCCGGAGCTGGTGGCCAGAACGATGGCGCTGGTCTCGGCGGGGATGCCGGGCCTGGGGGAGCCCGCCGTCTACCGGCCGTGGCTGTGCGGCACCGCGCTGCGCTTCCTGTGGGCGGCCGAGCAGGACGACGCCGCCGGGCGGCACGCCGACGCCCCGGCGTCGCTCCTGGGCGCCAACACCGGCGCCGGCACCGACCAGCGGGCCGAGGCCGGCGAGGCGATCCGCTGGATCGGCCCGGACGACCGTGAGCTGCTCTCGCTCTGGTGGCTCGAGGTCGCCGGGGAGCTGACCCGCGACGAGCTCGTCGCGGCCAGCGGCCTGTCCCCGGCCCAGGCGGCCGGCCGGATCCGGCAGATCGAGGCCCGGTACGAGGACGCGCGGACCGCGGTCCGGGTGCTCGCGTCGGTGCCCGCCTGCGCCGACCTGACCGCGGTGCTGGCCCGCTGGGACCGGCGGCCGTCCGAGCGGCGCCGCCGCCAGGTCGCCCGGCACGCGGAGGAGTGCCCGACCTGCCAGGTCCGCACCGGCGACCTGATCCCGGCCGACCGCCTGCTCCGCGGCACGCCGCTGGTTCCCCCGCCGCCCGCGGTGACCGCCCGGGTGCGCGAGGTGCTCGCGTCCGGAGCCGCGGCCGGCCTCGCGCCCGACCGGGGCCGGAACACCCCGCTGCGGCGCGCGCTCGACGGTATCCGCCGGGTCGCGGCGATGCCCCGGGTGCAGACCGGAACCCGGATCGCCGCGGTCGGCGTCGCGCTCGCGTTACTGATCGGCGCGCTGATGTCGTACGCGCACAGCCGCGAGGCGGACGGCGACCCGTCCGGCTCGGCGCTTCACGTAGTGCCCGCGACCTGGTGAAACACCGACCCTCGGGTGGAGGGCGGCGGGCGTTGCGCGAGTGACGATCGCGGATGTGAGGTGTGAATGCTGCGGTGAGTGGCGCATCGACACGGCGCTGCTCGACGGGGTGCCGCGGCTCAAGCTCACCCACCACGGGTACCTGGTCGGGGGCGGCTACTTCACCGACGTCGACCAGCTCTTCGCGGTCGTCGCCCGCTACGGCGGCCCCGACCGCGCCCGCTTCCGCCGCGAGGCCGCTTAGGCGGCTTGGGCCGCTCAGGCCCAGGCCCGGGACGCGCGCTCGGTCCAGTACCGCTCCGGAGCCTCGGCCAGGTCGGCGGCGGCGTCCGGCGGCAGGCCGAGGGTGGTCGCCCGGAGGTTCCGGCCGATCTGCTCGACGGTGACCGCGCCGGTCAGCACCCGCGCCGCCCACGGCTGGGCCAGCGCGACCGCGAGCGCCCACTCGTCGACCGGGGCCCCGGCCCGCCGAGCGGCCTCCGTCACCGCCGGGCCGGCCTCTCCGGCCGTCAGGCGTCCGTTGGCCAGGGCCTCCTTCACGACGACGGTCCGGCCGGCCGCGGCCGCCTCGGCCAGGGCCGGGCCCGCCGACGTCTCGAGCACGTTCCAGGTCGACTGCACGACGGTGAACAACGGCTCCCCGTCCACCGACAGACCCAGCGCTCGCCGGACGGTCTCCGCCTGCCGTGGCCCCGAGGTCGAAAGCCCGATCCGGACGCTCTGCGAGCGGAGCTGAGCCAGTTCACGCAGCAGCGACGAGTCGTCGAGCGCCGGGCTCTCCGGGGTCACCGAGTGGATCAGGTAGGCGCTGAGCCGGTCGCCGAGCAGCGACCGCGTCTCGGCGACCTGACGCCGGTACGCGGCCACCGAGTGGTCCTTCACCTCGTGCACCGGGGCGTCCGCCCGCCACTCGCCGACGTACGTGTAGCCCCACTTGGAACCGATCGCCACGTCGTCGACGTCGGGGCGGGACGCGAGCCAGCCGGCCAGGAACTCCTCGGCCCGCCCGTACGACCGGGCCGCGTCGAAGTAGCGCACGCCGCCGGCGTAGGCGGCGTCGAGCACGGTGGCGGTGCGCCGCCGCAGGGCGTCGACCGAGCGATCGGAACCCAGGTCGGCGGCGCGCCCACCGTTGATGTAGGCCGGGCGGCCGAGGGCCGCCAGGCCGAGGCCCAGGCCGGTACCGAGATCCATGGACCGACCCTAGCTAGGGTGGAGTTCGCTGGTGTACGGAATGTGCAACTATGCGCGTCTCGTACTTTTGGTCAGGATAGTTGGCCGGAACGGTGCTTATCGGGGTGTCGATGAGGTGGTTGTCGGCACGGCAGGTTCCTTGTGGGTGTCGCGAGCTGTTCGTATCCGATTTGTCGGAATTTTGAGATCGGAGACGAGATGACTACGCAATTCCGTTCGGCTCGGCTGGCGGTCGCGGGCGTGGCGCTGGCGGCCGGGAGCAGTTTCCTGGTCGCGACGCCGGCCGTCGCCGATCCGCCCGCGCCCGACGCCCCGGCCCCGGCTCCGGCGGCAGCTCCGGCGGCGGCGCCGGCGGCTGCTCCGGCGGCTGCTCCGGCGGCGGCGCCGCCGCCCGCGCCGGCACCGGAGCAGCGCCGGGACGGTGGCGACGACCGCCAGAACCAGCAGGGCGGCCGTGACCAGGGCAACCGTGACCAGGGTGGCCGTGACCAGGGTGGCCGTGACCAGGGTGGCCGCGGTCAGCAGGGCCAGGGGCAGGGGCAGAACCAGAACCAGCAGCCGGGCCAGCAGAACGGCGATCGGCCGGGCCGCGGCAACGGCAACGGCAACGGGGGCAACAACAACGGGGGCAACAACAACGGGGGCAACAACAACGGGGGCAACAACAACGGGGGCAACAACAACGGGGGCAACAACAACGGGAACGGTGGGAGTCGGGACCGGGACGACCGGGACCGGGACGGGCAGCGCAACGACGACCGGCGCAACGACGACCGGCGGAACGACGTCCGGCGCAGCGGCCGAGGCGAGCGCGTAGTAGCCGACTGGTACCGAGGCCGCACCTACCAGCACGGCGACTTCTCCTCCGACGGCTGGACCTGGCGCGGAGGCTCCGACTGGCGTCGAGGCAGCAGCTACCACCGCGGCTACGGCTGGGACAACTCCGGCGGCTGGGGCTGGGACCGCGGCGACCGCTACGGCGACCGCGTCTCGAACTTCTACCGCGGCTACATCGAGTGCCAGCGCGCCGGCTACCTCGGCGTCGTCCGCGGCTGGTGGGACGACTTCAGCTGCGACTACACCCGCTTCGGCTGGGCCGGCTGGAACAACTTCCGCTACGGCCCGAACGACTGGCGCTACCGCGGCACCTGGGTCCTCCGGGTCGACGACTTCGACCTGTTCTGAGAGTCCGAGCGGGCCGCGCACCAGAGCGCGGCCCGCTCGCTCTCACGGCGCCGGAGCGAACCGCCGGTGCACCACCCGCTCCACCGCCCCGAACGCCGCGAAGACCCCTAGCGACACCACGATGATCGTCACCGCCGCCCCGAACGCCCGGGGCATCTGCAGCAGCGAGTACGCGTACGTGAAGTCCACCCCGAGCCCGGCCGTCCCGATCAGCGACTCCGCCACCACGGCCGCGACCACCGCCGACCCGGCCGCGATCCGCAGGCCGGTGGCCAGGTGCGGCAGCGCGCTGGGCACCAGCACCACCCCGAACAGCGCCCGGCGCCCACCGCCGAACGACCGCGCCATCTCCCGGTGCCCGGCCAGCCCGGCCTCCAGCCCGGCCCGGGTGTAGACGAACCCGGGCAGCAGCACCATGAACGACGTGATGACGACGACCGTCCCGCCGGAGTACCCGAACACCCGCGCGAACAGCGGGAACAGCGCGACCAGCGGCGTCGCGGCGAGCAGCACCAACCCCGGCACCGTGAGACCGGCCACGACCCGCGACCACCAGCACGCCACCGCCAGCCCGACCCCGAGCACCCCACCGATCAGCAGCCCGAGCCCGGCCGTGCCGAGCGTGTGGCCGATCGCGCTCAGGTAGGCGCCGGGGGAGTCGCGCAGGTCGTCCCAGACCCGGTCGGGGCCCGGCGCGACCAGCGGCGACACCTGGCCGAGCCGGATCCAGGCCTCCCACGCCCCGATTGCCAGCACCGCGAACGCGATCCCCTCGAACACGGTGAGCGCCCCGCGGCCCCGCGGCGCGACCGCGTGGCCCGCGATCGTCGCCCCTAAATACCGTCGCGCGGCCAGTTGCACCCCGGCCAGCACCCCGTACGCGACCAGCCCGCCGGCCGCGCAGACGAGCGCGGCCGCCCAGATCGGCTCCGGGCGCGCGGCCCGCATCCCGTTCACCAGGAGCACGCCGAGCCCGCGCTCGGCGCCGTACCACTCGCCGTAGACCGCACCGGCCAGCGCGGCCGGGGCCGCGAGCTTCAGCCCCTCGACGACCAGCGGCAGCGCCCGCGGCACCTGCAGCGACGTCAACCGGCGCAGCCGCCCGGCCCCCAGCGACGTGAACCACTCGTGGTTGGCCCGCGACGACGCCGACAGTCCCCGGGCGGTGGCCACGAAGACGTAGAAGAAGACCGCGATGGCGGCGATCGCGACCGGGCCGGCGTCGGCGCCCGCCACCAGCAGGACGATCGGCCCCACCGCCACCCAGGGCGCGGAGTTGGCCAGCGCGGCGAGCCGATCCACCGCCGAGCGCAGCACCGGTACCTGGTCGGCGATCACCGCGGCCAGCATGGCCAGCCCGCCGCCGTAGGCCAGCCCGAGCGCCGCCGCCCGGAACGTCGACGCGGCCGCGCGGGCGTACAGGCCGCGATCGGCCGGGTCGAGCAACGGCGCCACGGCCGCACCCGGCGTCAGCACGAACCCGTCGGCGAGCCCGGCCCGCCCGGCCGCCTCCCACAGGGCCACCAGCAGCACGATCCCGCCCCCGACGGCGATCCGCCCCCGCGTGAGCGCGCCCGCCGCCGAGCGCGCCGGGCCGGTCACGGCGCCGCCGCGGAGAGACCGCGTTCGTGGTCCGGGAAGACGTCGGTGTACGTCTCGCCGGGCACGTACGGGAACCGGTCGGCCAGGTCGTCGGGCACGGTCACGCCGAGCCCCGGGCCGTCCGGCACCGACGCCACCCCGTCCGCCAGCGACGACAGCGCGAGCGACGGGGCCAGGGAGTCCACCAGCGGCTGGGACGGGTCGATGTCCCACTCGCACAGGTCGACTCCGGCCGCGGTCGCCCAGTGCAGGTTCGCGGCGAGCCCGATCGCGGTCGGCCCTCCGACGTGCGGCACCACCGATATGCCCGCCGACGACGCCAGGGCCACGACGTCCAGACAGGACAGGAGACCGCCGCAGATCGTCGCGTCCGGCTGGAAGACGGCGGCACCACCGTCGTGGGCCAGCCGGGCGAAGGCCTCGGCCGAGTGCACGCGTTCGCCCACCGCGATCGGGATCGGGCTCCGCGAGGCCAGCCACCGCAGGTCGGCGGCCCGGTGCTGCGGCACCGGCTCCTCGAAGAACGAGACGCCGAACTCGACGAGCCGGGAGGCGAGTTCGAGGGCGGTCCGGGCGTCGTGGAACCAGTACGAGTCGACGCCGATCGCCACCGACGGCCCCACGTGGGCGCGCACCGCGGCCACCACCTCGACGTCCTCCTCGACGCTGCGCCCGAGCCGGACCTTCACCCCGCGGAACCCGGCCGCCAGCGCCTGGTCGAAGTAGTGCGCGTGCCAGGACGGCGACTCGTCGAACATCGTCGTGCCGGTGCCGTACAGCCGGATCGGCCGCCGGGTCGCGCCCAGCAGCTCGCAGACCGGCGCGTCGAGCGACTTCCCGGCCAGGTCCCAGAGCGCGATCTCCAGGGCCCCGATCGTCTGGCCGGTGATGCCGTCGCGGCCGAAGTACCCGTCGAGCCGGGTGTGCAGGTCGGCGACCCGGGCCCGGAGGTCGCGGGCGTCGGCCCCGATCAGCACCGGCGCGCAGACGTCCCGGACGGTCGTCGCGAACACGGTGGGGTAGCTGTGGCCCCAGTTCGTGCTCGCCTCACCCCAGCCGACCAGGCCGTCCTCGGTGACGATCCGGACCAGCGCGAAGCTGCGCTGCATCGGCGGGTCGGTCTTCCGGTACCCGAGCAGCACCGGCTCGACCGCCGCGATCCTCACGACGCGGCGTCCAGGTACGACATGTCGACGAACTTCCCGACGTCGGGCAGGTCCTTCTCGCCCGCCGCCCGGTAGCCCTTGAACACCTTGTCGGCCATGAACGCGGGGTCGATCGCCAGCCGGCCGTGGGTCTTCGTGTAGTCGCTGTCGAGCAGCGCGATGTAGGCCGGGTTCGCCGCGGCCGCGTACTTCTCGTCGATCTTGGCGTCCTTGCCGTAGCCGTCGACCAGCGCCTTCACGCCCGAGGAGGGATCCTTCACGTTGGCGTCGACGCCCTGGCGCAGCGCGGCCAGGAACCCGCTCACCGCCTGCTTGTGGGCGGTCAGGTATTTCCGGCTGGCGAAGATCAGGTCGCCGTAGGACGGCAGCCCGAAGTCGGAGAACGTGATCGCTTTCGTCTTGACCCCCTGCAGGCCGAGCGAGATCGTCTGGTTCGTCGAGTACGACGTGATCGCATCGACGTCGCCCTTGACCAGCGGCTGCGGGTCGTAGCTCATCGGCACGAACGTGTACTTCGGCGTCAGGCCGTTGGCGGTGAAGACCGCGTCGAGCCGGGGCTGTTCGCCCTGCAGGCCGCCGATCTTCTTCCCGGCCAGGTCGGCCGGTTTCGTGATGCCCGACGACGTCAGCCAGGTCAGGCCGTACGGCGACCGCTGGTACATCGCGCCGATGACGACGAAGTCGCCGCCCTGCTTGTTGGCGTTGATGATCTGCAGCTCGTCGCTGGACACTCCGATGTCGACCTTGCCCGCGGCAATCAGCTGCGAGACCGCGGGCGTGTTCTCGCCGCCCGGCACCAGCGTGACGTCGAGATCGTGCTGGTCGAAGTAGCCGTTCTTCTCGGCCAGGTACCAGGACGCCCACTCGATGTCGTGCACCCAGTTGAATCCGAAGCGGATCGTCGTCGTGCCCCCGGCGGCGTCGGCGGAATCGTCGCCGGAGGCGCAGGCGGTGAGCGCCAGGAGCAGCGCGACCACCGGAGCGAGGAGCTTGGGGATGGAGTGGCTCGTCATGGCGCGGCCCTCTCGACCAGATGTTGGTGCCAGCAACATCGCGTCGCTCGATTGCGCTCGTGTCAGGCGGTTGTTACAAGCAGCGAAACCTCTGGCGCGGGGCGTCGGGACCCGTCAGTGTTTGCTGCATCAACATTTGCGGTGGGAAGGGGTGCTGTGGGAACCGACGCTCCGCTGGTGTCCGTCGCACACGTGGGAAAGGTGTTCGGTGGCCGGCGCCGGTCGGTCGAGGCGCTCCAGGACGTTGATCTGACGCTGCGCCCGGGCGCGCTCACCGCGCTGGTGGGGCCGTCCGGCTGCGGCAAGTCGACGCTGCTGCGGATCATCGCCGGGCTCGAGCGGGCGTCGTCCGGAGCGGTGACGATCGACGGCGCGGCGCCCGACGTGCTGCGCTCGCGCGGGGACATCTCGGTCGCGTTCCAGGACCCGAACCTGCTGCCGTGGCGGACGGTCGCGTCGAACGTCGGGCTGGCGCTGAAGCTGGCCGGGCGGGAGCCGGATCCGGCGCGGGTCGGCGAGCTGCTCCGGACCGTCGGGCTGGACGGGTTCGAGAAGGCCCGGCCGCCCCAGCTGTCCGGGGGGATGCGTCAGCGGGTGGCGATCGCGCGCTGCCTGGTGACGCGTCCGCGGTTGCTGTTGCTGGACGAGCCGTTCGGGGCGGTGGACGAGTTGACCCGGCGGCGGTTGAACGTCGAGCTGCCGCCGCTCTGGCAGGCTCGGCCGACGACCGCGCTGCTGGTCACGCACTCGATTCCGGAGGCGGTGCTGCTCGCCGACGAGATCGTCGTGATGAGCGACCGCCCGGGCCGGGTGGTCGCGCGGGTCCCGGTCGACCTTCCCCGGCCCCGGAGAGCGGCCCAGCTCCACTCCCCGGAGTTCCACGCCCTGGTCGACGAGGTCGGCGACCTCCTCGGAGTAGACCGCGACGCCCCGGCATCCGGCGACGCCCCAGCGTCCGGCGGCGGCGAGGCCGCCGACCGCGCGGCGGGCGGCGGCGCGGCGGGCGGCGGCGCGGCGGACGGCAGTGCGGCGGACGGGAGTGCGGCGGGCGGCAGCGCGGCGGATGACAGCGCGGCGGCGGGAGCGCGGGCGTGAGGCGCGACGCGGTGCGGCGGGCGACCGCCTCCGCGGTCGCGGCGATTTCCCGCGGCGGGCACGGCGCGGTGGAGACCGGAGCGTCCGCCCTGGTCAAGCTGTCGTCGGACTGGTCGCGGATGTCGCCGGTGCTGATGGAGAAGGTCCCGCCCGGGAAGTACGTGGCCGACGCCGCCGTCCGCCCGCGCACGACGGAGGACGTCGCCGCGATCCTCGCGATCGCCTACGCGCACGACGTCCCGGTCACCCCGCGCGGAGCCGGCACCGGCAACTACGGCCAGGCCACGCCGTTCGACGGCGGAATTCTCCTCGACCTCCGCGCCCTCGACGACATCACGGTCAACGACACCGGCACGATCACCGCTGGCGCCGGCGCCCGCCTGACCTCGATCGACACCGTCGGCCGGGCGGCCGGCCGCGACGTCTGGCTGTTCCCGAGCACCAAGCACTCCACGATCGGCGGCTTCCTGGCCGGCGGAAGCGTCGGCACCGGCACGATCGAGCACGGCACGACCACCGACGGCTTCGTCGTCGCGGCCACCGTCGCCCCGATGGACGGCAGCGGCGAGCTCCGGACGGTCACCGGCGACGCGCTGACCCCCTACGTCCACACCTACGGCGTCACCGGGATCGTCGTGGAGGCCGAGATCCGGACGGATCCCCGGCGGGACTGGACCGCGGTCTACGCGGAGTTCCCCACCTACCCGCAGACGGTCGCGGTCCATCGCCGCCTGACCGGGCTGCCGGTCCTCCCGCGGCTGGCCTCGGCCGACGAACCGGCGCTGGTCCCGACGCTGACCGCCTCGGTCGCGCTCGACCCGGCCGCGTTCAGCCTCCGGGTGATCGCCGAGGCCGGCACCGTGCCCGAGCTCGAACACCTGGTCCGCGACGGCGGCGGCCGGACCGTCGCCGTCCGCACCGACTACGCCGAGACCGACCGGCTCTCGGGCATGTCGTACAACCACCCGGTCTGGTTCCTCCAGCGCGCCCACCCCGACCGGACGCTGTTCCACATGGAGATCGGCGGCACCGTGCTGTGGGACGACCCGGACGCGGTCCGCGCTACCTACCCTGGCGACGTGCACCTCCACCTCGAACTGTTCCGGCACAGCCCCGGCGCGATGCTCGTCGCGTCCTACGAGTCCGCGGCCGCCGTCGAGAGCGGCATCGCCCGGATGGAGGCGATCGGCCTCGACGTCCACTCGCCGCACCAGTGGTACGTGGATCGGAACCCCGAGCTGGCGATCGCCACCGCGGCCACCACCGACCCGAAAGGCCTGCTCAACCCGGGCAAGCTCAGTGCCTCCACGGCCGCCCGCGTCAACATCGGCGTCCGATGACCCACGCGGAAGCCGGCGAACGGCTCGGCGACTCGGTCCGGAAACTGCGCAAGGACAAAGGCATGACGCTCGTCGAGCTGGCCCGGGCGGCCGACCTCTCGCACTCGTTCCTCAGCCAGCTCGAGCGCGGGCTCTCCCGGCCGAGCATGTCGTCGCTGCACCGGATCGCCCAGGCCCTCGGCACCACCCAGCCAGCGTTGATGGCCGCGGCCGAGGCCGGACGGGCCAAGGTCGAGGTCAGCCTGATCCGGGCGGGGGAGGGGATGCCGCTGGAGAACCCGGGCGGCACCGGCCGGACGCTGGTCGCCGGGTCGCACGCGCTCTACCCGATGCTGTTCGTCGGCGCGCCCGACGAGTGGGGCGACTGGTACACGCACCCGGCCGAGGAGTTCATCCACGTGATCGCCGGGTCGATCCTGGTCCAGCTGGACGCCGAGACCCACGAGCTGCTGCCCGGCGACACGCTGTACTACCCCGGCGACGTGCCGCACCGCTGGCGGGGCGTCCGCGGGTACGGCGCCGAGACCGCCCGTCTGCTCTTCGTCCAGGAAGGCCGCCGATGAGCAAGCAGTTGATCGCGGAGTACCACGAGCGTCTGTGGGGCCGCGGTGATCTGACCGCGATCGACGACCTGTTCGCGCCGGGGGCGGTCGTCCACGTGGCCGGCTTCGACGCGGCCGCGGTCCAGTCCGTCCGCGACGACGCGTCCCGCTACCGGGGCGCGTTCACCGACGTCAGCACCCGGATCGAGGACCTGCTCGCGGACGGCGACCGGGTCGTGCTGCGCTGGTCGACGACCGGCACGCACACCGGCCCGTACGGCAAGGTCGCGGCCACCGGCCGGGTCGTCACGATGACCGGCGTCGACATCTTCCGCGTCGAGGGGGAGACCGTCGTCGAGTTCTGGTCGCTCTGGGACGGCCTCGACGTCTTCGACCAACTGGGCGTCCTGCCCGACTTCTGGTGAGGAGCTCGCCATGACCTTCGACGTCCCCGCCGTCGACATCAGCCCCTACGTCCACCCGGACGCCTACGGCGACGCCGACCGCGCGGCGGTCGCCACCGCGATGGACGCGGTCTGCGCGACGGTCGGCTTCGTGCAGGTCCTCGGCCACGGCGTGCCCGACGAGGTCATCGCCGGCCTCGCGGCCGCGTCCGACGCGTTCTTCACCCTGGACGCGGACGCCAAGCAGGCGTACCAGCTCCCGCCGAGCATCAACCGGGGGTACACGCCGCCGAAGTCCGAGTCGCTCAGCCTCAGCCTCGGCGTCGAGTCGGCGACCAAGATGAACGACTTCTTCGAGGCGTTCAACGTCGGCACCGCGGCCTCCGAGTTCCCGGGCCTGGGCCTGCCGGAATCGGACTACTCGGAGAACGTCTGGCCGGTGGAAGCCGCGTCGTTCCGGCCCGGTGTGGAGGCCTACTACCGCGAGGCGGGCCGGGTCGCCCACGTGCTGACCAGGGTGTTCGCCGACGCGCTGGAGCTGGCGCCGGACTTCTTCGAGCAGTTCACCGACCACTCGCTCGACGTGATGCGGATGAACAACTACGCGCTGCCGCCCGGGGAGATCGTGCTCGACGGCGACCTGACCGGCATGGGCGAGCACACCGACTACGGGATCGTCACCGTGCTCTGGGCCGACCAGGTCGCCGGGCTGCAGGTCCTCGGCCCCGACCAGGTCTGGCACGACGTCAGCCCGGCCGACGGCGCGCTGCTGGTGAACCTCGGGGACCTGACCGCGCAGTGGACCAACGACCGCTGGCGGTCGACGCTGCACCGGGTCAAGCCACCGATCGTCGGCGGCACGATCCGCCGCCGCCGCTCCGCGGCGTACTTCCACGACGGCAACGTCGACGCGCTGATCGAGACGATTCCGACGTGTGTGGACGACGATCATCCGGCCGGGTATGCGCCGGTCACGGTGGGGGAGCACATCAACGCCAAGCTGCGCGGTTCGCGGGCCGGCGTCCTCTACACCGACAGCGACCGCAACGCGGAACGGGTCCGCTCCGCGGCGCCGTGAGGTGGACAGTCAGCGGGGCGCGCGGGAGGCGGGTGGGGCTTCGGGGCGGTCGGCGTCCATGCGGAAGGCCAGGACGGCCAGGTAGAGCTCGGTGAGGGCTCGGGTGCTGGTCAGGCGACGGCCGGTCAGGGCCTCGATGCGGTGGGCCCGCTTGAGCACGGTGTTGCGGTGGCAGTACAGACGCCGGGCGGCGGCCGAGAACGACCCGTCGGCGTCGACGAGCGCCTCGAGCGTCGTCAGGTAGAGCTCCTGTTCGGATGGTCGCAGCGTGAGCAGGCCGCCCAGCGTGTGCCGGACCAGCACTTCGGACACGTCGGGAGCGCCCGCGACCAGCGCGTGCGGGAGCCGGTCGGTGACGTGGACCAGGCCGGAGAACGCGGCCGGGAGCGTTCGGAGGGTGAGGGCGGCCAGGCGGTGGGCGCCTGGGACCTCGTCGAAGCCGTCGATCAGCGGGGAGACGGCCGCCGGGCCGGGCAGGCAGTCCGTGAGCGCGGCGACCGCGGCCTCGAGGTCGGCCGCTCCGTCGAGCGCCACCAGCCCGGAGTCGCGGGCGCCGTGCGTCACCCAGGCCGACCGGAACCCGGCCGCCCGCAGCGCCGCCTCGGGCGTGGTCCCCGCCTCCGGCAACCCGGCCTCTCCCAACCCCGCCCCGCCCAAAGCCGCCCCCACCGCCGCCGATCCGGCCGCCGCCTGCGCCCGCCCCACCGGTCCCGGTCGCCCGCCCGCCCCGGGCGACACCGGCCGCGCTGCCACCCCCGGCGAGCCCGCTCGCACCGCCGCCCCCGGCGAGCCCGCTCGCACCGCCGCCGTCCGCGATGCCCCAGGCCGTGTCGCCCCGGGCGACCCGGGCCGCGCCACCGCAGCCCCCGGCGACACCGGCCGGGCTCCCGCCGCCCCGGGCCGCCCCGCCGCGCCCGGCGGCGCCGGTCGCGAGGTTGTCGTTCCTGCGGCGGTGGGTCGTGCGGTGGCGGTTTCGGGCGGCGCTGGTCGCGAGGTTGTCGTTCCTGCGGCGGTGGGTCGTGCGGTGGCGGTTTCGGGCGGCGCTGGCCGCGAGGTTGTCGTTCCTGCGGCGGCGGGTCGCGCGGTCGCCGTTCCCGGCGAGACCGGTCGCGCGGCCACGGCTGCCGCCGCGCCGGGCGAGGTCGGTCGTACTGCCGTCGTGCCGGGCGAGACCGGCCGTACCGCCGCGGCCTCTGGCGACGTGGGGCGCACCGCCGTTCCCGGTGACACTGGCCGCACCGGGGCCGGTCCGGCCGGGCCACGGCGGCCCGTTCCCGGCGCGTCGGCCGGCGTCGGTAGGCCGGGTGGTGCCGCGGCCTCCGGGGACGGCGCTCCGACCATCGCAACCACCACCAGGCGCGGCCCGCGCGCCGGGATCCCCAGGACCTCCTCGGCCTCGGCGGCCGCGGCCTGCGTCGGAGGCCGGCGCTCCAGCAACCCCGACAACACCATCTCGCGGCGGCGCCGGGTCGTCCTCGCCAGGCGGCTCTGCTCCTCCCGGTACGCCTTCGCGACCAGCGTCGACACCCGGTCCAGGGCATCCCAGACGACGACCGCCTCGCCCAGCAGCCGGCGGACGCACTCATCGCCGGCCAGCGTGGCCTCGTGTACCAGGCCCTCCCAGATCGCCCTCGCACACAGCCGGAAGCTGTGCAACAGCCACTCCAGCGGCAACCCCTCGGACACCCGCCTCCGGCCGGTGCTGCGCAGCGCGAGCGCGCGCTCCTCGCCGTCGTCGCCGGTCGCGTCGGCGAGCTCGCCGAGCATCTGGTGCAGGCTCACTGAACAGACGTCGCGCAGATCGGCCGCGGTCAGCGCGCTGACCGCCCGGTAGTCGGGCATCGCGTCGAGGACGTGACGGAACACGGTGACGGTCAGCGTCGGCAGCGATCGGGCGCGCAGCCGGGCCGCCAGCGCGTGCACGCCCGGCCCGCCCGGCACCCCCACCCCGCCC